>JBAPXT010000258.1:0-1640 GCA_049284355.1 Sedimentisphaerales bacterium | reverse complement strand
GGTTCATATTGCCAGTCGGGTATGGCGTTTTGTTAGCTATCGAAATTCTCTGGTTTCACTCATTTCTCGGTCTTACCTTGCTTGCTGCGCACATCAGACATTGCCACTTACCACCAATCCTTTCATGGTCAGCAAGCCTATTGCATTTTGGACAATAACGAAACATCTTCTTCATAAGTTTAAATAATGGTCGCAAAGCGTAATTCTTTTCTGCGGGGTTTCCGGGCATTACCATGCTAATATTGAACCATATGCTCCATTATGGAATAGAATGCATGCCTAATGGAAGGTGTTATGTTCTACTCATCATGAAGGCGCACAAACAGGTCTGGGGATAGTGTGTATGACCTTACCCCATGTTTAGTATCACCCGGCATTAGAATCCTGTCGTTGCATTAGCATACTCCATCGGAGTCATATTCTTCAATGAGCTGTGCGGTCTGACCTCGTTATAATCCTTCCGCCAGTCTTCGATGACATCCCTGGCATGTTTCAAATTCAGAAACCAGTTAGTATTCAAACATTCGTCCCGTAGTCTGCCATTAAAACTCTCGGCATAAGCATTTTCAACCGGTTTCCCAAGGGTAATAAAATTCAGTTTTATTCTTTTCCTGTATGCCCACTCGTCTAGTGCCTTTCCCGCAAATTCCGGTCCATTATCAATTGTAATTACTTCGGGTAGCCCTCTTGTTTCGGATAGTCTATCTAAGACATTCACCACTCTGTTTCCTCCCAGGGAAGTATCCACTTCAATTGCTGGGCACTCGCGCGTATAATTATCTACAATTGTCAGGGCACGAAAACGCCGCCCGGTAACGATAGTGTCTGACACGAAATCCATGGACCAATGCTCATTAGGTCTTACTGCCGCTGGAATCATGACTCTTACGCCAGCAGCACCTTTTCGCCGCTTCTTACTCCGCAGTGCCAATCCTTCTTCACGGTATATCCGTTCGGTACGTTTGTGATTTATCACCAGGTTTTTCCTCTTTAGCATAATGTGAAGCCTGGGACTGCCAAACCGCTTCCTTTGGCCTGCTAGCTCTCGTAGACGACGACGTAATACTTCATCATTATCCTCTTTTGGCTGGTATCGGTATGCCGATACCGAGATATTGACCAGTAAACAGGATTTCCTTTCACTCAGCCCAAGGCTTTCCCGGATATAGGACACTGCCAGACGCTTCGCCTCGGGCTTTAAAAGTTTTTTGAGAGCAATTCCTTGAGAGCACGGTTATCCAGTGCTTGCTCCGCCACAATCTGCTTGAGCCGGCGATTCTCTTCTTCCAGGGCTTTAAGCCGTTTCAGATCGCTGGTAGTCATTCCGGAGTATTTGGCTTTCCAATTGTAGTAGGTGGCGTCACTCATCCCGTACTTTCGGCAGAGATCAGGTAGTTTTGCCCCAGCCTCAGCTTCTTTAAGCACAGCGATGATCTGTTCTTCGGTGTATTTCTTGCGTACCATTTAGTCCTCCCCTTCGTTTTATTATAGCGGAGGACTCTAATTCAAGGTGCTACTGTTTTAGGGGGTAACGTCAGGACTGTTCAGTAACATTGTGAATGGCAATAGAAGAAATAACAGCGTCAAATTTTCCTGCGATAACATTTGTCCATTCCGGGCATTTAAGATCGCTGTTGACA
>JBAPXT010000257.1:0-1545 GCA_049284355.1 Sedimentisphaerales bacterium | reverse complement strand
ATTACATCATAAACCAATCTTTGGTAGAATTAAAGAACCAGTTAAGTTTTAATTGATAATTGATGATTGATTATTGTAAATGGTTTTATCGCACCGACAAAAACTAACTATACTCTTACTGCTGCTTTATTGGCCGGGCCTCTTTATCCTTGCACATATACCCATTCCGCAGCTGGTTTATAAAGCCCAGGTGTCTGATAAAAGCCTTCACTTTCTTGCATATCTGATTTTGACTTTTCTACTGTGGTTTGCAATCAGTCCCAATAAAAAAGTAAACTGGCGCAAAGCCTCCGTTTGGTGGATACTACTCGTGGTGGTCTGGTATGGGGTCGTTGACGAGGTGCTTCAGGGCTATGTGGGACGCAACTGCGATGTTAAGGATTTTTTTGCAGATTTGGCGGGTACGCTTGCAGGCTTAATACTGTTTTCATTTTTTACCTTTTGGCCAGTGCTGCTTGTGGTGACGGGCACGACTATCTTTGCTTTAACAAATTTTACACGAGCGAATCTGGCCGAGCTGGTGCCGATTACAAATGCAATTTTTCATTTTTTTGCCTACGGGTTCTTTACTGTGCTGTGGATTCAATATATACATCTTTTCCTGCCGATGAAAGCTCCTAAACCCAAATGGATGATAGCGGCGTCAGCCCCGCCTATAGGTTTTCTATTAACTGTAAAATTATTTTCCGTAATTTTCGGCAAAGATTTTGGAGTGCAAGATGTAATCATCTCTATTGCAGGGGTAACAACTGTCGTTGCCACAATTTACCTGATTGCTTTATTTCGAGGAAGTCCCACTCAAAAACCGCAACCCTAATGCTTTTTGGGATTTTTGAAAAGGCGTGTACATTGGGTCGCCTATCAAAACCAGCTGCCAGGAATTAAACGGGTTTGTGTGATAGTACGCCTCAACAAGACAGCTGCCACTGAATAGCTCCAAGAAAAATTCTTTCGGCTGAGGAAACGAATGAAGATAGGGCTCAGCCACCGCCCCTATCGTGGCGGTTATTCCATGTTTGAGCATAGCAGGACACCACTGGGTGCTGTTGGGGTCGCGAAGGTCAACCGCTTCCAGGCTTGAGATATGATAGCCGACTGCACCATCAACGAAATCGAAGGCATCAACGTATTTTTTCAAGCTGTACCAGCCACAATAAATAGCTGTTTGGGGGCACGCCCCGGGTCCGAAAAGTTTCTCTGTTCGCTCCTCTTTAACGGGCATATTTGTTCGAAGTCTTATAATTACTGCCAAATTCCGCAAAGACTGGTCAAAATTGCCATACGAATAAGGCTTTTTGTCGTCTGCAATTCCCCGTGAATCGATATAAGCAATGCCTTTTAACCCTGTTTTTTCTGCCATTATCGCTTTGTCGACAAGTCCTTTTGCTATTTTGAAGCTCGGCCCATCAAGGCGGGAAACCATAAGCGTTTTAGAAAACAGCCACAGTAAATTATCCTTTAGTTCATTCATCTGCCAGAGATACAGCTCATAGTTACCGAATAGTACCATTGATAGTTCACTATCCACTGACGCATTTGTTTCTT
>JBAPXT010000256.1:0-6612 GCA_049284355.1 Sedimentisphaerales bacterium | reverse complement strand
TCTCCTTCTTCTTATCACTCCCAACTCTTCCATACAAGAAGCCCGGATAACAGACTTATTCAGCTTTCCAAAATCGTACCCTCTCCCGTCTGGAATGTCAAGAAACTTCAAGCAAGAACCTAATTTTTTTAAAATTCCCCACATTTTTCCGGACCAACATGCATTTTAGCCCCAAGACGCGGCAATATTCCCAAAAAACTCAAAAGTTTTTTCATGCCTGTCAAAAAACAGGTTTTCAAACATGTCTATATTGTGATTTCCCATATTACCTTACCGCCGGAGGCGGATAAAACGCTTGGCTAAACAAACCTTCCAATTGTAGCATTATATCAAAATCTTCCTCGAATCGCCTTTTTTTACGATTTCTCGCCTACCCGCGCCACTCGAAGTCGTCATCGAGGCGAGACTGCCTTAAAATTAACGAATTACGCTACTCTGCGAAGTAGCGACTTCGCTACGAAGCACAAGCCCACCTTTTTGCCCGTTCCTACGCCGCATTGTAAGCCAACAATGCCACGATGTAAGCTTACAATGACTGCGGATTTAAATGCGGAAAAACGCTTGATAAGGGCGGGGGGAAAAGGTAAAAGATATTGCTGATTTCTGATTGTTGATTGTTGATTGTTGATTTTAATCAGTGTAATCTGTCGTTAAGGAGAAAAAAATGGCAAGACCGGTAACATTATTCACGGGACAATGGGCGGACCTGCCGCTTGACGTTCTGGCCCAAAAGGCGGCAAGCTGGGGATATGATGGCCTGGAGTTGGCGTGCTGGGGCGACCACTTCGAGGTCGATAAGGCCCTTGAAGATGATAAGTACTGCGAGGGTCGGCTTAAAATACTCAAAAAGCACGGACTTAAAGTCTTTGCGATATCAACGCACCTCGTGGGACAGGCAATATGCGACAGAATCGACGAGCGACACAAGGCGATATTGCCGCCCGACGTCTGGGGCGATGGCGACCCGGAAGGCGTCCGCAAAAGAGCGGCACAAAAACTCATCGATACTGCCAAGGCAGCAAAAAAACTCGGCGTAAAGGTGGTCATTGGATTTACCGGCAGCTCAATCTGGCATCTGGTTTATTCCTTCCCGCCGGTCTCGCCGGATATGATTAAGGCCGGCTACAGGGACTTTGCAAAGCGGTTCAAGCCCATCCTCGATGCGTTCAAGGCCAAGGGCATCAAGTTTGCACTCGAAGTTCACCCGACAGAAATTGCATTCGATATCGCTTCGGCCCAGCGTGCGCTCGAGGCGGTGAGAAATCACCCGGCCTTTGGTTTCAATTATGACCCAAGTCATTTTGGTTACCAGGGTGTGGATTACGTAAAGTTCATCCGCACCTTCCCGGACCGTATTTTCCACGCTCATATGAAAGACGTTTGGTGGGGCCACGGCGACGGCACAGTGGGAGTTTTCGGCGGCCATACTCAGTTTGCCGACCCTCGCCGATACTGGGATTTCCGCTCGATAGGTCACGGCGACATCAATTTTGAAGAAATCATCGTCGCCCTCAACGACATCGGCTATCAGGGCCCGCTTTCGGTTGAGTGGGAAGACAGCCGTATGGACCGCGAGCATGGCGCCAAAGAAGCCTGCGAGTACATCAAGAAAGCGGACTTCAAGTCCTCGCAGGTCGCCTTTGATGCGGCGTTTGAAAAAGAATGAAATGGAGAAACCAAAAAATAAAATATAAAAATCGAAAAAGGGGAAATTGTGAATCTCAGGGTCAAAGTTTTAATTGCCGTATTATTTATTGCCTTTTGTTTCGTTCTGGTCGTGCAAATGTTAGCGGCGTCCGATACTGCCCGCTTGAAAGCACTTATCGTGACCGGCCAGGGCAATCAGTGGCATAAGTGGGAAATCAGCAGTCCTATTTTGAAGCAATTTCTCGAACAGACAGGCCTGTTCAGAGTCGACGTCGCCGTAAGCCCTCCCGGCAGCGATGGCATGGAGAATTTCAAGCCTTCTTTTGCCGACTACAACGTGGTGGTGATTGACTACGATGGGGACAAAAGGCCTGGCTGGTCTGAGCAGACGAAGACGGCTTTTGTCAAATACGTCGCCTCAGGCGGCGGCGTTGTCGTCTACCATTCGTCAAATAACTCCTTCCCCGACTGGAAAGAGTATAATGAGATAATCGGCCTTGGCGGCTGGGGCGGCCGAGACGAAAAAGCCGGCCCAATGGTTTATTGGCGTGATGGCAAGCTCGTTTTCGATAATTCCCCCGGCCCCGCCGGCTCCCACGGACCGGCTCATCCGTTTCAGGTCATAAACCGCAGCAGCGACCACCCGGTAACCAGAGATTTACCTGAAAAATGGATGCATGCCAAAGATGAGCTTTACGGCAAACTTCGCGGCCCCGCTAAAAACCTCACAGTCCTTGCGACCGCATACTCCGACCCTGCTGGAGGGGGCACCGGCCAGCACGAGCCTGTCTTGTTTACGGTTAATTATGGCAAGGGCAGGGTCTTTCACACGACGATGGGCCACGTCAATAGGCCTGACGAACCTGCTGTCGAATGCGTTGGTTTTATCGTAACGTTCCAGCGAGGAGCCGAATGGGCGGCAACCGGAGGCGTTACGCAGAAAGTCCCCGACGATTTCCCGACCGCAACCGAAGTTCGCACTCGCAAAGGTTCTGTCCCGGCTTCACCTGCCTCTGCGCAAAAGGTTGACTGACGCCGACAGGGAAGCTCACAGGCTGCTGCCCCTGCCTGGTTAAGTTGCCTTGGTTTTTGTGTTGAGTTAACGAATTCAATCTTTTATGATATCTCCTTAATTTATTAAGTAGTAGCAATATGAGAAACTGGCAGGGCTTTTCGACAGTGAACTCAGGACGGTCAAACTGCCTTTGATGCGGCGTTCGAAAAAGAATAAGGTGAAAAAACCAAAACTGCGAGCAGTGTTACAATGCAACCGGAGCATCGGGAAACTCGAAGTTAAAGACACTATCTTTCATAAAACCGTATGTCATATAAGGAGATAATATGCAGCTTCACGCTATCGATAGCGGGATAATTATTGCGTATATCGTCGTCATTATGATAGCCGGCTTTGCGATGTCAAAAATTGCCAGCCGAAACCTCAAATCCTATTTTCTCGGCGGCAACATCGTTCCGTGGTATGTTCTGGGCATTGCGGATGCATCCGGAATGTACGACATCACGGGCACGATGTGGCTGGTGATGTGCGTATTCGTCTACGGGCTAAAAGGGGTGTTGCTGCCGTGGGTCTGGCCGGTCTTCAACCAGGTCTTTTTGATGATATTTCTATCCACCTGGCTGCGGCGATCGAACGTGATGACCGGGGCCGAATGGATTCGCACCAGATTCGGCGACAGTCGCGGGGCAAAGCTATCGCACGTCAGCGTGGTGATATTCGCGGTCATCAGCGTCATCGGGTTTTTAGCATACGATTTTCGCGGCATGGGCAAGTTCGGACAGACCCTCCTGCCTTGGGATTTTTCGACCAACACATACGGCATCCTGCTGATGGGCGTGACGACGATTTATGTGATCTTCGGCGGAATGTTAAGCGTGACCGTTACCGACGTGATTCAGTACGTGTTGATGACGGCCGCGTCGATTTGCATCGGCATCGTGGCAATGAAGCACACAAGCGCCGAGGCGATAACGGCGGCAGTCCCCAGCGGCTGGGGCAACTTGTTCTTCGGCTGGAAACTCAATCTCGACTGGTCGCAGCACATTCCCGCGCTCAGCGACAAAATCGCCAAAGATGGCTACGAACTGTTCGGCATATTTTTCATGATGATGATATTCAAGGGCATCCTCGTCAGCGCGGCAGGCCCGATGCCCAATTACGATATGCAAAGAATCCTTTCCACGCGAAGTCCCAGGGAAGCGGCCAAGATGAACTGGTTCGTTTCGATAGTATTATTTTTCCCGCGATACCTGATGGTGGTGGGCATAACCGTTTTGGGGCTTGTATTTTTCCAGAACGAGATTGTTCAAAAGGGGCTAAGTTTTGACGCAGAGCAGGTTCTGCCCAACGTTATCAGCAAATTCCTGCCCGTCGGACTGATCGGCTTTGTGATTGCGGGCCTGTTGGCCGCCTTTATGAGCACATACAGTTCGACCGTCAACGCGGGGGCATCGTACGTGGTAAACGATCTTTACAAAAAATATATCCACCCCAACGCCCCGGAAAAGAGATATGTTTATGCGAGCTATATATGTTCGGTGCTGGTAGTAGTTGTAGGCATAGCATTCGGTTTTTTGACGAAGTCAATCAATAGCGTGACACTATGGATAGTCGCCAATCTGTGGGGCGGTTATACCGCGGCCAACATATTGAAATGGTATTGGTGGCGGTTTAACGGCATGGCTTACTTTAGCGGAATGATATCTGGCCTCCTATCAGCGATCCTTCTCCCGTTGCCTTTCATCAATCAGTCGACGCTCTGGGGCATCGAACGCAATATGGTTATGTTCCCGGTGATTCTGGTGATAAGCACTGCGTTTTGCATCGTGATTAGTCTGCTTACCAAGCCGGATGACGAAGAAGTGCTGAAAAAATTCTACAAACAGGTTCGCCCCTGGGGATTCTGGGGACCGATACGCGACAAGGTTTGCCGGGAAGACCCCAATTTTGTGCCGAACAGGGGTTTCCTGCGGGATATGGTAAACGTGGCAGTCGGCATCCCCTGGCAGCTTACGCTGGCGCTGATTCCGACATACCTTATCATCAGAAACTACAGGAATATGTGGATTGCCATCGCGGTGCTGGTTGTCACCTCTATTTTCCTCAAGAAAAACTGGTATGATAAACTAACTGATTAATTAAACTGAAAAAAGGAAACCAAAATGTCTGCTAAAAATTACGAAAAAGGAGTCGCCACATTTGTTATGCCTCACTGGAGGCCTGAAAATATCGTGACCAAAAGGTATCTTGATGAAACACTGGAGAATATATTCAATCAGACCGACCCAAACTGGCAGCTCGTAATTATCAACGATTTGTCTCCGTGCAAAGAGGCCGTCGATTATCTTGACAAGGTAAAGGCAAAACATCCGGATAAAATATACGTGATTAAAAAAGACACAAACAACGGCCCCGGCCACTGCCGGAATATGGGTATAAAATGGGCATACGAACATAATTCGCCTATAGTCCTGTTTAATGATTCAGATGACATCTCCGATAAGCGACGGCTGGAAGTGGCAAGAAAAATCTTCATCAAAGACCCCAAGGCAAGTGTGGTATATTCGACCTTCAAGGTCATCGATGAGAACAGTAAAGTAGTGCCTATGAAAAACCTGACGCAGTCCATTGTCGAAATCCTCGAAGGCCATCAGCATAATCCTCCACAGGGAACAAATGCCTGGATAGACATAGGCACGGAAAAGGGATACACAAATCTTACTTCGGCGACAGTAGTGGATACGGAGCTTGCCTATAAATATCCTTTTCCGCCCGAAAAGGTTTCTGAGGATTCAAATACGTGGATGAGATATTCAGCCGCCGGCGGAAAATTCGTCTATTCCGGCGAAATTCCAACTCTTTACAGAATCCCTCAGCATACGGCCGGCTCTTCTTCCCGTTCAAGAGAAGGCGGAAAACACGGATTTTACATAGCCAAAGCTCGTGTTGATACGGATGGTTTCACCCGTGCAGTGGAGATTGCCATTACCAATGGAAAGATAAAAGTAGAACAGAGAGATGAGCTGCTTATAAAGTTCTATCTCAAACTCGGTGAAACTATGTATAGAGAAAAGGAAATGGACATCGCTCAGGAACAAGTTGAACTCGCAAAGCTTATAGACAAAGAGATTACAAAGAAAGTCATTAAAGAAAAAGGGTTCCAATCCTGGGCCAAGATATAATGCTGATTTATGGAGATAATAAATTATGAAAGCAGCCTGGCTAAGCTCAGATTTTAATTACGATAAGATAATTTTGGCGGGGGACATCGGAGGCACAAATACAACTCTCGCCCTTGTCAGAGAAAAGGGACGGAAATACACCATCATTCTAAAATGCGCCTTTAAATCAAACGAAATTGATGGCGTTGTGGACCCCATCAAAGAGACAATAGCCACAGCAAAGAAGAAAAATCCCTCCCTGAAAATAGACCTCTGCTGTATTAGTGCAGCAGGGCCGGTTGAAAACAACTACTGCCAGCTTACAAACTGCAAGTGGGATATCGACGGCGGCGCAATAAAAAAGGCAATAAAAATAGATACCCTCATCATCAACGATTTTTTAGCCATCGGCTATGGAATACCTACGCTGGATGTGAACGACCCGAAACAGATTACCAAACTTCCTACTACGGAAGGTAGTTTCCCGCAGCCGGATGGAACAACAAAGGCGGTAGTAGGCGCAGGTACAGGATTGGGCGTAGGATTCCTCACTGCCGTAGAGGGAAAATATACGGCACATCCATCTGAAGGCGGCCATTCCGGTTTTGCAGCCTTTGATGATGAAACAATAAAGCTAAAGGAATACGTTGCCGGTAAAATAGGAATGACTCCCGGAGTAGAGCTTTTTGTTTCGGGACAGGGCATCTCTAATATCTACAATTATTTTAAAGATAAGAAGAATATAAAGATAGAAGGTGTATTAAAAGAAATAGACCGGATGAAAGACGA
>JBAPXT010000255.1:0-18549 GCA_049284355.1 Sedimentisphaerales bacterium | reverse complement strand
GCACCGGTTCTATCGCAGAGCAATTATCTGAGCTGGCCCAATCGGCCCGAAAGTTTTATAGTTCGGTTTACAACAATGTGGGAAAAATCTGGCCGGACTTGGCAGATTGTACCGCTGATGGCATTACGCTGGATTTGAAGGCCTTCTTAGCTCAGCCTCCGGCCGTAAAAGGCGAAATAGTCCGGCGAAGTTTGGCTCATTTGGGCAGCGGAGAGAGGGATTTGACACATCAGCACTATGAAAAAATATTGCAGTTAGCGCAGCAAAAAACAGGCGGCAGGAAAGTCGAATTGCCGGACAGTTTTGTAGTTTGCTGTGAATATGGAAATTTAATTTTTGCCCGCCATCAGAAAAGAACTGCTGTCAAAAAGTGTGCCGACAAAACAGTCGAGTTGCAAGTGCCGGGGCGGACACAATTCGGCAACTGTTTGATAGAAGCAACGATTTTGGAAGCTGATAAGAAACAATTCGGGAAATTCAAACAGGAGAAACCAAATTTTATTGAGCGGTTTGATTTGGATAAGGTGCACTTGCCCTTAGCGGTTCGTTTTCGCCGGGCGGGCGACAGGTTTTGGCCTTTGGGTTTGCGCGAAGAGAAAAAGGTTGGGAAATTCCTGACCGCTGCAAAAGTACCGGGGGAGATTCGTAAAAAAGCCCTTATCGTTGCCGATGCGGGGAAGATAATCTGGGTTTGGCCGATTAGAATGAGTGAGCAGGCCAAAGTTACAAGCGCAACTCGAAAAATCCTTCAACTGCAGATATCTGATACTAAGCTGGTGGATTAAGCTAATTGTTGGCAATAAATTCTTGACAAGGGGGGAGGTTATAAATAAAGTAGCTCTCTCGTTTGTTGTAAAACAGTGTAAACAGGCAAAAAACCGCATTTACAGTATCAGAAAAGGAGATTTACGAATGGCAACGAAGGTTGGAATTAACGGATTCGGACGAATCGGCAGATTGACCCTGCGCGTTATGGCTCAGCAGCCAAAACGGTTTCAGGTTATGGCTATCAACGACTTGTTTGACGCAGATATGCTGGCCTATATGTTCAAGTATGACTCTACCCAGGGCAAATACCAGGGCAAGGTAGAGGTCAAAGGCAGCGCTATTGTAGTCGATGGTCGCGAAATACCCATTCTAAATGAAAAAGATCCCTCCAAACTGCCATGGGGCAAGATGGGCGTGGATGTAGTGCTCGAATCGACAGGCAAGTTCACGACCCGCGCCGCCGAAGGCAAGGCCGGTTACGATACTCACCTTCAGGCAGGCGCCAAAAAAGTGCTGCTGTCAGCTCCTGCTAAAGACAAACCAGATGCAACGATTGTACTTGGCGTCAATGATGACCAGCTCAAGGCAAGTATGAAGTGTGTGTCAAATGCTTCGTGCACTACCAATTCATTAGCTCCCGTCTGCAAAGTCCTGCAGGAGAAGATTGGTATAGTTAAGGGTCTTATGACTACGATTCATGCTTACACCAACGACCAGGCAATTCTTGATATGCCCTACAAGGATAAACGTCGCGGCCGTGCCGCTGCCCTCAGCACCATACCCTCAACCACAGGAGCTGCCAAGGCATTGGGAGAGGTGATTCCTGCATTGAAAGGCAAACTGCACGGCTACGCGCTGCGGGTGCCGGTCCCAGACGGCTCGATTACAGATTTGACGTTCCTGGCTGCCCGAAAGACCACAGTTGAAGAAATCAACGGGGCGATTAAGACTGCCGCCGAAGGTCCGATGAAGAACATTATTGAGTATAACATTGAGCCAATTGTCAGCGCTGACATTATCGGCAACCCCGCCAGTTCCATCTTCGACGCCACCAATACTATGGTTCTCGATGGTGATATGGTTAAAGTTACAATGTGGTATGACAACGAGTGGGGATACTCCTGCAGAAGTGCTGACCTCATCGAAAGATTGGCGAAAATGTAAAAGAGCCGAAAGGAAGATACTGTTATGGCCAAAAGAACAGTTGCGGATATAAACGTAAAGGGGAAAAAAGTCCTGATGCGGGTCGATTTCAACGTCCCGCTCGATGACAATTGCAATATCACCAGCGATACCCGAATCGTCGCAGCCCTGCCGACAATAAAAACCATTCTCGATAAAGGCGGCTCAGTTATTCTGATGAGCCATCTCGGCAGGCCCGACGGTGAGAAAGTCGCAAAATACTCACTCGCTCCTGTCGCAAAAAAATTAGGTGAGCTGCTGAAAAAGGACGTCTCTTTCGCAAACGACTGCATCGGGCCGGAAGTGAAGAAAAAAGCGGCAGCGCTTAAGCCCGGCGACTGTTTACTGCTCGAAAATGTCAGGTTCCATAAAGAAGAAGAAATAAAGGATAAGGACGCAAAAGAAAATCCTGCCCTGCGAAAGGCCAAAGACGACTTCGCAAAACAAATGGCAGAATTAGGCGATGTCTACATCGACGACGCATTCGGAACAGCTCACCGTGATAACGCTTCAATGTACACTGTCCCCGCTATGATGAAAGGCAAAGACCGTGTTATCGGCTTTCTTGTCGAGAAAGAGCTCAAATTCATAGACGATGCCCTGAATAAACCCAAAAAGCCGTTCACGGCAATACTCGGCGGAGCGAAAGTTTCCGATAAGCTGAAAGTCATCGAAAACCTTACGAAAAAAGTTGACCGCATCCTCATCGGCGGCGCTATGGCCTATACTTTCTTCAAAGCCAAAGGACTGTCCGTCGGAAACAGTCTCTGCGAGAATGACTTTGTCGATAAGGCAAAAGAACTTATGGCCGGTGCCAAAAAAGGCAAATGCGAATTGGTGCTGCCGATTGACACAGTTATTGCGCAAAAACTTGAAGCAAACGCTCCGAATAAGGTCGTCGCAGGTAATATTCCCGACGGCTGGCAGGGAGTCGATATCGGCCCGGAAACAATAACCCTGTTCGTTAAAAAACTCCAGGGCTCAAAAACAGTCGTGTGGAATGGACCTATGGGCGTCTTCGAGATGCCGCCCTTCGATATGGGCACGGAAGCGGTCGCCCAGGCAGTAGCAAAAGCTACCGACGCAGGTGCAATAAGTGTTATCGGCGGCGGAGACAGCGCAAGTGCCATAAAGAAGCTCGGCCTTTCTAAACGCGTAAGCCACGTTTCCACAGGCGGAGGCGCTTCGCTTGAATTCCTCGAGGGCAAAAAATTCGTCTGCCTCGAAGTCCTCGATGAAAAATAGAGATGAGGATACAATGGACAGAGTAAAAAGCCGCCGGTTTTGCCGGCGGCTTCTTTGTTTTTAGACGGCAGAATCCGATTGAGTTTGAGAGGAAGCAGAGATATAATTTTCGGGGGATTCTCCAAAGGTGTACAGAAATGAACGAAGCCAAATTCAGGCAGGAACTTAAAGAGAGATTAGGCAAAAATTTAGAGGGGGGATATAGCATTAAGGAAAATGAAAATTTAATTTACAAGGTTATAATCGATGGGAATTTAGAATATAAACAGAATGACCCTAAGAATCCAAAAAGAGGTAATTACGCATTTCAAACCGATTTGGTAATTGGAAGAAAAAACGGAAATTCATTTTTGCCGTTAGTGGTTATCGAAACTAAATATGAAGGATTTTCTACTCATGACGTTTTAACTTACTCAACAAAGGCATTGAAACATAAGGAAATCTACCCTTATGTAAGATATGGTCTTGTGGTTGGGGGAAATGACAAAATTGATAATAGATTTTTTACACATAATATTGGATTTGACTTTGCGATTGCTCTGCAAAATGTCGACAAACAGGGCATTCAGAAAGTGAGTGATGTTATCGTTGAAAAACAATTAAAAATTGCAGAACTTATTTTGGATATTTTTGGAGGCCGGAGAAGGAAAGTGAAGAGCTATAATGCAATAGTAGAAATTGAGTAGGGATGAAATAACAGAGGCGATGAATGGAAAAGGCGATAATAGTAAAGCTGCATAAAGATTTTGAGCAGAGCGTTTATAAAGAAGAAAATACAGGGATGGAGTTCTGGCTCGCAAGAGATTTGCAGAATTTGCTCGGCTATTCGCAGTGGCGAAGCTTCGAATCTGTTATTGATAAAGCAATTGTTGCCTGCAAAAATTCCGGGCATAATCCTGATGACCATTTTGCGCGCACGCGCAAAATGGTTGACCTCGGCTCCGGTGCCAAGCGTGAAATTGAAGATATAGCCCTTACCAGATACGCCTGTTATCTGATTGCACAGAACGGAGATCCGTCGAAAGATGCAATAGCTTTTGCCCAGACATATTTTGCTGTCCAGACCCGCAAACAGGAAATCATCGAACAGAGAATTGCAGAAATTGAGCGGTTCAACGCCCGGAGAAAACTTGCTTTGTCTGAAAAAGAATTATCCGGCATTATTTATGAAAGACTGCAGAACGAGCAAAGTTTCGCACGAATAAGAAGCAAGGGCGATACGGCATTGTTCGGTAAAACAACCGGAGAAATGAAAGAGAGGCTTAATATCCCGCAGTCGAGAGCGCTTGCGGATTTTCTGCCGACAATCACCATAAAAGCAAAGGATTTCGCCAACGAAATAACCAATTTCAATATCAAACGTGATGACTTGCGGACGGAATCAAAAATTACGAGAGAACACGTCAAAAACAATCAGGAAGTAAGAAAACTCCTTATCAAACGAAGTATAAAGCCGGAGGAATTGCCGCCGGCAGAAGATGTAAAAAAGGTGGAAAGAAGACTTCTCGCCGAACAAAAGAAATTGAACAAAGCAGAACCATTAGCTTGAACAGGTGTGCAGGTGAAAATGGAAATGAGTAGAAAATTACCTAAAGCGGGAACGATAGAGATTGCGCCATCGATATTAAGCGCCGATTTTGCGCAATTGGCTGACGAGCTTGCTGTTATCGAAAAGGCCGGCGTGAAAATGGTGCATCTGGATATTATGGATGGTCACTTCGTCCCCAATATCACAATCGGCCCGCCGGTTGTCACAAAACTTCGAAAGCACAGCAAACTTTTCTTCGACTGCCACCTGATGATTACCGACCCCCGGCAATATGCCGCCTCTTTCGTCGAGGCCGGCGCTAACCATCTAACATTCCATATCGAGGTCGAGAAAAAACCTGCCGACCTGATAAAGACCCTCCGCGATATGGGTGTTACCGCAGGGGTATGCCTTAATCCCGATACGCCGGTAAAAGCAATAGCAAAGGTTGCTGATCTTTGCGATATGGTTCTGGTAATGACGGTTCGTCCGGGTTTTGGGGCGCAGAAGTTTATGCCAGAGGCGGCTAAGAAGATTATTAAGGTCAGAGAAATTGTCGGCCCTGAAATCCGTGTCGAAGTTGACGGCGGGATAGACCCTCAAACCGCGCCGCTTGTAGTTTCCTACGGTGCCGATACTATTGTAGCCGGCAACGCAGTATTTTCAAAACCTGACCGTATCGCCGCAATAAACGCCCTTAGACAGGCTTGCCGATAACTGCCTTGTGATGACCCATCGCTTCGCCATTTTACTCAATTACAAAGGAAAGTGTTTGTGTAGGATATTGACAAATTAAAACCATTTAGTTAGAATAGTACACGCCGCGCAAGTAAAGGGCGAAAGGAATAAGCTCACTTCGACACAAACATGATAAAAGGCACAGGAAAAGTGTTCCGCTCGTGTAGGAAGGCGGGGGTTTGTCTGCTGGTATTCTGGCTTTCGGCGCTGGTTGGGCTGTGCGGCACAGCGTTGGCGGCGCCTGTCGGTCCAGACCGGGCACACAAGCTGGTAGATGCGTGGCGGGCGAAGGATGCGAGGCCGTTCGGCAGTCGGCTGGGCAACGAAGTTAACAATGTCGAAACGTTTAGCGAGGCCGAGGGTCGGCCAATATACTACGTTGTTTATCTGTGTCCCAACGGATTTGTGATTGTTCCGGCAGACGATGAGGTTGAGCCGATAATATGTTTTTCATCAGAAGGCAGTTACGACCCGTCAGAGCGCAATCCCCTCGGAGCATTAGTCAGCCGAGACCTGCCGGCCAGAGTTAATTCCGTCCGGGCGGTTCAAATGAAGACGCTCGCCGGCCGGACAGCAGTCAGTCTTACGGACAATGAAACGGCTTGGCGGAAATCGGCAGAAAAAGCACGTGGCAAATGGACAAGACTAATCAGCGAGGCAAATGAATCTGGGCCGCGGGCGAAATCTCTCGCCGGCGTTTCGGATGTTCGGATCTCGCCGCTTGTGCAAAGCAAATGGAGTCAGTCGACCGTCGGCGGAAAAGCATGCTATAATTACTATACACCGCCGTATGGTTCGGGAAACACGAACAACTATGTTTGCGGGTGTGTTGCTACCGCAATGGCCCAGTATATGAAGTATCAGACACATCCTGTCGCGGGAGTAGGGACAGACAGCTTTACAATAACAGTTGACAGCGAACCGCAGCCAGAGAGTCTGCTCGGCGGCAATGGCTCAGGCGGAGCATATAAATGGGACAAGATGCCGCTTGTTCCCGGCAGCAGCATAACATATGAACAGAGCCAGGCCATCGGCGCTCTTACTCATGATGCAGGTGTTGCAGTAAAAACGGATTATGAGGTGGACGGTTCGTCGGCATACTTAGAAGTTGCTACCGACGAATTAGTCGCTACGTTTGGCTACAGCAATGCGATATTCGGTTTCAACGACAACAGTAATATCGGCGACGGCCTGGCCGCTATGATAAATCCGAATCTCGATTCCAACAACCCTGTCATACTGGGTATTGCCGGTTCGGGTGGGGGACATGCCGTTGTTGCCGACGGTTATGGCTATCAAAGTTCTACGCTGTATCATCATCTGAATATGGGCTGGAGCGGGAGCAGCGATGCGTGGTACAATCTGCCGGCTGTCACATCTTCGTTTAACGTCGTTGACAACGCAATTTACAATATCTACGTTGCCGGGACAGGAGAAATTATAAGCGGACGTGTTACACATGTCGATTCGGGTTTGCCGATTTCCGGCGCAATCGTTACTGCAAAGAGAAGCGGGGGCGGAACATACACAGCCGCTGGGACCAACGCCAAAGGCATTTACTACATTGCCGATGTCCCGTCAAATTCAACCTATACTATGGGTGTTACCAAGGACGGCTACTCATTCTCCACCCAAACCGCAAGCACGGGCGAGTCCACAAGTTACGAGGCGGTATCGGGAAACTGCTGGGCAGTTGATTTTGTGGGGATGGAGGCAGAAGGTGTGCCGGTCGCATCGGATTCGAATTTTACTGCCGAAGTGCAGGTACCCAAAACCATCACACTGCAGGCATTCGACGATAGCCAGCCCGACCCGCCGGGGGCGCTTACCTATATTATTACGTCGCTGCCCAGGCGGGGAATATTGAACGACCCTTCGGCCGGCAGTATCGGCGATGATGATTTACCCTACTCGCTGAGCGGCTATGGAAAGAATGTTATTTATACGTCAATTTCAAATTATACGGGTTTCGACAGCTTTCAATTTAAGGTCAATGACGGCGGCAGCCCGCCTACTGGCGGCGACTCAAGCGGGGCCACCATCGGAATAACTGTCCAACCGCCGGCGCAAGAGATTGTTTATGAAACAGGTTTTGATACAGGACTACTGCCTGCAGGCTGGGCGATTGTTGATGGCGGCAACGACGGATACACTTGGCAGTCGGATAATCCCTGTGATCATGGGAGTCCATACTTGACAGACCCGTTTATGATTGTTGACAGCGACTGTGCCGGACCGGTCGATATGGATGAGCAGTTGATAACTCACAGCATTGATTGCACAAATTGGACCGATGTCAAACTCAAGTTCAAACATTACTTCTGCCATTGGTCCGGTGAGATAGGCGACGTCGATGTCCGCATAAATGGAGGAATATGGCGGAACGTTAAGAGGTATCGTGGAGCCGATAGCTATGGGGATGTGGAGTTTGCCTTGTCCAGTTTTGGGGCGGACGGCAGCACCAACATGCAAATACGGTGGCATTATTATAAAGCCAACAATTGCTGGTTCTGGGGTATCGACGACGTTCAAATAATCACCGCAGATGCCGTTCCAATAGTAACGGTTGAGAAATGTACCGTTACTGCAGGCAGCAAGAAAAACACCGATAAGATTTCCTTCTCGGGCAAAATGCGGGCCACAACTTATGACGTGTGCGATACCAACGTCATCAATGTTATCGTTTCCTCAGACGACATAAACAAGTCCCTCGTCCTAAACTTTCCTGTTGACGGCAATACCTTCAAAAAAAACAAGTACAGTTATTCGAAGACCATCGGCGGTGTAAGAAAATCTTTCGCTTATGACCCGAAGACCCGCAAATACTACTTTTCAGCAAGTAACGTTGACCTGCTGGGCCTGGACTGTCCAATAACCGTCGGGATTGTAATCGGTGATTACAATTCACTAACCGACGTTTATGAAACAATAGTCAACGGCCCGAAAGTACCTATACCAGTCAAACTGATGACGGGGGTCAAGAATGTCCTGAGAGTCGATAAGTGTCAGGTTAAGCATGGCAAAGACCCGAACAGCGACCAGTTGTCGGTTAAGGGCGCATTCGCGGTTGAAAATCCAGACGTGAATATGCCGAACAGGGTCAAGGATGGTCTTGTTATTACTTTGGACACACAGATCTTTACTATACCCAAGGAAAACCTCAAAGTCGGCAAAGACAAATTCACCTGCTCAAATGTCAAAATAACAGGCGGCACTGCCACTGCCACGTTTAACTTCAAGTTGTGTTCTTTCACACTGACAATAAAGAACACGAACATTGACGCAATCTCCGGCGATGTTGATTTCGGCGTAGCGTTCGCAGATTTCGACGAGGTTGTTCAGATTATGCTTCTATAAGTTGGGTCTTGTATCCAAACATGGGCTGGCTGATATAATTCTCATTCTTTCCGAAAATAGCTCGTCGCCGGTAAATTATCTCTGGAAAACCGCTGCCGTATCTGGTAGAATCTCTTCCTTGCGAATGAGATTTTATGCCGATTATGGCGAAAAAAACAAAATCAAAATGGAATGGCTTTAGTTTAAAGCCGCGTAGAGAGATGCCAGAAGGGCTTTGGATGCGATGTCCGGCCTGTGAGCATATGCTCTATAAAAGCGCTGTCGAGCAGAATCTTAACATCTGCCCGGAGTGTAATCATCATTTTCGCATCGACGCTGCAACTCGAATTAAGTATCTCACTGATGAGGCTTCTTTTCAGGAGGTTTTGGGCGATTTGACAAGTGATGACCCGCTCTCGTTTAAGTTCAGGGGGACCACTTATAAGCAGCGTCTCAAAGCCGATGAGAAAAAAAGCGGCGTCAAAGAGGCCATATTAATCGGCAAGGCCTTTATCAAGGGAAGAGGCGTTATCCTCGGTGTGATGGAGCCGAATTTCCTGATGGGCTCTATGGGATTTGTGGTCGGCGAAAAACTCTGCGCAGCTGTCGATAAGGCTATGGAGGAGAACCTGCCTCTGGTGGTGGTTAGCTGTTCCGGCGGAGCCAGGATGCACGAAGGTGTGGTTTCGCTCGGCCAGATGGCCAAAACTTCTGCAGCGCTGGCCAAATTCGATGAAGCCAATGGGCTTTTCATTTCAGTTCTTACCGATCCCACCACCGGCGGAGTAACAGCCAGCTTTGCTATGTTAGGTGATTGTATAATAGCTGAACCAGGGGCGCTTATCGGCTTTGCCGGACGTCGTACCATCGCCGAGACCATAAAGGTAGAACTGCCGGAGGGCTTTCAGACGGCTGAATTTATGCTTGAGCACGGCTTTGTAGATATGATTATCCACCGAAAAAACCTCCGCAGCGAAATCGCACGCCTCATCGACTACTGCAAAAAATAAATCGTGATTTGTGTTTCGTAGCTCTAAAAGGCAGACAATATAGTCAAATTTTCAATTTTGTAATCGACATATCCTTTAAAAATATCAAACATCTCTTAAAGCCCGCTTGATGGTCCAATAAAATAAGCATTCTATTATTTAAAAAACATTAGTAGCATTGGAGATTAATATTATTCTTGTAAAAGGGCATTTTTGTTTTTGCCGATATATTATGTGTATTTTAGATAAGAGCTTTTTATATTTTGCTGTTGGTTTCGTAAGATACCCCGGTTATGTTTAAGGTAAAATACAAACTAAGAAATATCCAAAAGCGAATAGTTATTGTACTGACCTTGCTATGCTTGGTGGTCTGTGCCGTTAATGTGCAATTATATCTGGGGCATCATACAGCAGCTTATACAATTAAGTTGAACCATCAGGAAAATTTCTTTGATATGTCTATTAAGGAGTTGATGCAGGTAACGGTTGCTCCCCGCTCTTAAGGGATGCTGCCGGCTTCTTGTCTGTTAAATTTCCATCGTTGTTATCCCATTGGGTTCGAAAGCCTGTCTGATAGTCCATAGTCTAATAAAATAAGCATTTTATTGTCTAAAAAATACCAATAATAGCATTAGATGATGTTGATATTATTCTTAATAGAAGGCCGATTTTGTTTTTGCCGATATATTTTGTATATTTTAGGTAAGAATTTTTTATGTTTTACTGTTGGTTTTTGTAGGATACCTCAGCTATGTTTGAGAGAAAATATAGGCAAAGAAATATCCAGGAGCGAATGGTTATTGCGGTGGCCTTACTATGCTTGGTGGTATGTGCCGTTAATGTGCAATTATACTTGGAGCATCAAATAGTAGTTAATATAGTAGCCCATACAGAAACTTGTACAGGTAAGCTGAACCAGCAGAAAAAATTCTTTAATATGCCTATTAACGAGTTAATGGATGTGGCGGTTACTTCCCGCTCTTAAATGGTGCTGCCGGGTTCTTAATCTGTTAAATTTCCCGCTGTTTATCCCCTTGGGCTCAAAAACTCGCCTGACATAAGCACACTCGTCACGGCGAAGGCCGTGCCGTAGCCGGATCGGAATCTCCAAAATCACCCTTTCACTTCCGGGCAAGTTTCCGTATAATCTGCAAATAATAATCAATTATCAATTTTACCCGCCGCAGGCGGGAATCGATAATCAATTGCTATGGGCTATTTCAGAGAAAATATTGAAAAGGCAAACGGGTACGAGCCGGGCTTTCAGCCGAGGCAGAGCAATGTTGTAAAGCTCAATACCAATGAGAATCCCTATCCGCCTTCGCCTGCGGCAATGAAGGTCTTGTCTGAAATAAGCCCTGAGCAGCTTCGCAGGTACCCCGACCCGATGGGAAGTGCCTTTCGGCAGGCCGCTGCCGAAGTCAATGGCGTTGCCCCCGATTATATTATGTGCTGCAACGGCGGAGATGAATTGCTGAAGATGGCTTTTCAGGCATTTTGTGATGAGAATCGGCCTGTCGCCTATCCGGTTCCGACTTATTCGCTTTATCCGGTATTGGCAAAATTGCAAAATTGCAAAGCAATAGAAATTCCGTTTGATAACGAGTTTAACCTGCCGGCCAAACTCGCTGGAACCGGCGCCAACTTAACAATCATCTGCAACCCGAACGCGCCCTCCGGCAGCTTCATAAATGTTGATGAGCTGGCTTCCCTGGCCGATGAAGTCAGCGGCGTGTTATTGATTGATGAGGCCTACGTGGATTTTGCAGAGCAAAACTGCACAGCTCTGGTCAAGGATTTTGATAATCTGATTATACTTCGCTCGATGAGCAAAGGATATTCGCTTGCAGGTTTGCGCTTCGGATATGCAATTGCCCAGCCGCCTTTAATAACCGGCCTTCTAAAGGTCAAGGATTCTTACAACGTCGATGCAATCGCCATCGCCGTCGCTACTGCCGTTATACGCGACCAGGATTATTTCCGAAAAACGGTCGAGAAAATAAAAGCCGAACGCACAAGACTAGCCGGTCAGCTAAGAACCCTCGGCTTCGATGTCCCAGACAGCAGTTCAAACTTTGTCCTGGCAGGATGCAAAAACAGCAGGGCGGCCGAAGTTTATGAAAAATTGACACAGCGAAATATCTTCGTCAGATATTTTGCTCACCCCCAGCTCGAAGATAAACTGAGAATCTCTATTGGCACGCCCGAACAAAATGATACACTACTTTCGGCCTTGAAAGAAATCTTGCAGGAATAGGGACATTCTTATGGCAAAGAGAACCGCTAAAATCCACAGAAAAACCAAAGAGACCGACGTAAGCCTGTCGCTTAACCTGGACGGCCTCGGCAAATACCAGATTGATACCGGCATCGGCTTTCTGGATCACATGCTCAGTCACCTGGCCAAGCACAGCAAAATCGACCTCGTGCTCCGCGCCAAAGGCGATTTGAATGTCGATGCGCACCATACAATTGAGGATATAGCGATATGCCTCGGCGAATGTCTGGTCAAGGCCCTTGGCGACAAAAAAGGCATTGCCAGATACGGCCATAGTTCCGTCCCGATGGAAGAGGCTATGGCCAATGTCTCCATAGATTTGTCCGGCAGGAGCAGTTGCGTATATAACGTGGACTATCGAACGGATAAAATCGGCGACTTTGACGTCGAGTGTCTGGAAGAAATGCTGCGGAGCTTTTCAAACAACGGCAAATTCAACCTGCATATAAACGTGCCGTATGGCACAAACAGCCATCACATTGCCGAGGCAATTTTCAAAGGATTAGGCCAAGCCCTTGCCGAAGCGGTCAAAATCGTCGGCACCGATATCCCCAGTACAAAGGGTACACTGTGATTGAAGAGCACGACCACGAATATCGAACAGGCATTGGCACTGATATCCATGTTGTTGATGAGGATAGAAAGCTGATGTTAGGCGGAATCTACATACCCAACGCCGACGGCTTGGCCGGCCACAGCGACGGTGATGTCGCGCTGCACGCAGTCATCGATGCTTTGCTCGGCGCAGCCGCGATGGGTGATATAGGGACATTATTTCCCGATACCGACCCGAAGTTAAAAGATGCCGACAGCAGGGAGCTTTTGCGCGACGTAAATCAGCGCATCGAAGACCATCACTGGCAGATTGTCAACATCGACCTGACAATACATGCCGAGGAGCCGAAACTGGGACCGCTCAAAACACAAATGAAAAGGGCCATCGCCAGTCTCTTGGGAATAGACTTTAACGCTGTCAACGTCAAGGCCAAAACCAATGAAGGACTCGGCGAAATAGGCGCAGGCGAAGCAATCGCCGCAACCGCAATAGCGCTGCTGAAAAGAAAACTCAAAAGAACATTGTGAAAGTGCAAAAAGTTTATTGAAGGCATTTGTCAATGGCACTTATGCTGTATAATAGTCTGACCAGGAAGAAAGAGGAGTTCAAACCTCTGAAAAAAGGCCGCGTCGGAATCTACGTCTGCGGCCCGACCGTCTACGGCCACGCCCATCTCGGACACGCAAAAAGCTACGTAAGCTTCGATATACTTGTGCGCTACCTGAAATATCTTGGCTATGATGTTACTTACGTCCAGAATATTACAGACGTAGGCCACCTGTTGGGTGATACCAACGAGGGCGAAGACCGAATGCTTGTCGCCGCCGCAAGAGAGCACAAACACCCGATGGCCGTCGCTGAAGTTTATACCCGCAGCTTCTTCGAGGATATGGACGCCTTGAATTGTGTCAGGCCTGATATTAGCCCGCGGGCCAGCGGCCATATCGTCGAGCAGATAGAGTTGGTAAAGACTCTTTTAGAAAAAGGCTGTGCCTACGAGGTCAACGGCTCTGTATATTTCGACATCTCCAAATTCGAAGACTACGGCAAATTGTCCGGCAGAAACATCGAAGAAATGCAGGCGGGCGCACGCGTCGAAGTCTCACCGGACAAAAAACACCCTGCAGATTTTGCCCTTTGGAAAAAAGCTGAGCCGAACCATATTATGCAATGGCCCAGTCCTTGGGGTATGGGTTTCCCCGGCTGGCATCTCGAGTGCTCCGTGATGAGTACGAAATATCTTGGCCAGCCGTTCGATATCCACGGCGGCGGTCTGGATAACAAGTTCCCCCACCACGAATGCGAAATTGCCCAGGCCGAGGCCGCTACAGGCAAACAATTCGTTAAATACTGGGTGCACAACAATATGGTCACCGTCGATGGCCAGAAAATGAGCAAAAGCTTGAATAATTTTATTACGCTCAAACAGGCCTTCTCCGGCGGTCACGAAAGATTAGCCCGGGCTTACGACCCGTTGGCTATCAGACAGCTGATTCTCAATAGTCACTACCGAAGCCCGCTGGATTTCTCTGATGCCGCACTTTTCGCCGCCCAGAGCGGTTATGAAAAAATAACCGAGGCGGTGATAAATTTAAGACAAAGGTGCAATACCGCGCCAAAAGGTAAAGCCGACAAACAGGTTCAAAAAGAGCTGGACCAGATGACTACAAAATTCCAGGAGGCGATGAATGACGATTTGAACACCGCCGTGGCCCTTTCGATACTTTTCGATGGCGTTAGATTGGCAAACAAAACCCTTGAAAGTAATAATGCAACGGCAGAAACGCTCGATGCCATGGATGATATGTTCCGCCGTCTTGGTGGTGATTGTCTGGGAATAGTCAAAAAAGATTATGGCAGGGTTTCGATGGATGTGGGGATGCTGAGCGAGCTTGTCAAAATTCTGATTGAGCAAAGGAATGCCGCACGCACGCAAAAGGATTTTGCGGCGGCAGATGCTGTTCGCGACAAACTATTACAAATCGGTATTGTTCTGGAAGACACGCCCGGCGAGACCGTCTGGAGATTAAAATGAAAATTCTCGGCATTGACCCCGGCTTGCAGGTATGCGGCTATGCGGTAGTGGATGGGGACAGCTTGCTTGAGGCTGGCGCTGTGCGGACTAATCCAAAAGCGGTCATCGAAGTAAAATTAAACCAGATAGCCGAAGACATCGAATCTCTGCTGAAAAAATTCAAACCCGAGGTTGTTGCGGTGGAGCAGCTTTATTCGCACTATGCGCATCCCAGAACAGCGATATTGATGGGACACGCAAGAGGCGTTATACTGCAAAGCTGCGCTGCAGCAGGTATCGAAGTTAAAAGCTTCAGCGCAACGCGTATAAAAAAATCGCTTACCGGCAATGGCCGGGCATCGAAGGAGCAGATGCAAAGAACGATTCAAACGATTTTACGCCTGCCCCGTCTCCCCGAGCCGCCCGACGTCGCCGATGCAATTGCTGCGGCCCTGTGCTGTGCAAACTCGAGGCAATTACTGGAGATTTAGAATGAGTAAAGTAAAAAAAGCGGTTAAATGTTTTGAAGAAGGCTACAACTGTTCACAAGCCATATTTTCCACATACAGCCAGGATTTTGGCGTTCCGTTTGAACAGGCGCTTAAAATCGCCTCAGGTTTCGGCGGAGGAATGCGCATCGACGGCACCTGCGGCGCCGTTACAGGTGCCTTTATGGTCCTCGGATTGAAATTCGCAAAGGGAAAAGATAAGCCCTACGATAAAATTATTAAGTTCGCCGAAACTTTTCGTCAAAAGAATAAATCGACAAATTGCCAGGCCCTGATTGGTTGTGACATACGCACCAAAGAAGGTATGGATAAAGCCACGAAGCAGGGGCTTTTCAGAAGTATTTGTTCACCGCTGGTCAAAGACGCTGCGGAAATTCTGGAAGAGATGCTCGCAGATGATAGCGCAAATTGAAGGAAAACTTGTTAAGCTCGATAGCAGCTCCGCCCTCGTGCAGGTAGGCTCGGTCGGATACGAAGTAATGCTGCCCGGCTACTGTGTAAATGCCCTCGCCGACAAAATCGGCTCCGATATCGCCCTTTGCACTATGGAATATTTCGAAGGCACGCCCGGCGGCGGAAATCTAATACCGAGAATGGTCGGTTTCCTCAATGCCGGCGAGAGGGATTTTTTCTCAAAGTTTACCAGTGTCAAGGGCATAGGTGTAAAAAAAGGATTGCGCTCTCTCAGCGTTCCGGTAGCTGCCATAGCCTCGGCAATCGAAGGCGGCGACGACAAAATGTTGATGTCGCTTGACGGCATCGGAAAAAGAATGGCTCAGCAGATTATCGCAGAACTGCGCGGCAAGCTGCAGCGTTTTGCAGTTGGTGCCGAAGTGGCAAGACCCACAGAGATGGGATTTAAGCCCTTCCAGGCCGAAGCTCTGGAAATCCTTATTGCCTGGGGCGAAAAAAGAAATGAGGCCATCGACCTTATCGAGCTGGCCTGTAAAAAGCACCCCGACATAAAATCCGCCGAAGAATTGGTGCCGCTGGTATATAGGTTGAAGCAGGGCATTGAGGTGTGAATAGTCTTTAGTGAATAGTCGATAGGAAAGGGAATGCGTAAAAATGTCACTCCAACGACCCGACAAGATTCGCAGCTTCAGAGATTTGGAAATCTGGCAAAGAGGAATTGTTTTGACTGAGGTGGTTTACCAGTCAACAAAGGCTTTTCCGAACGAAGAACTATACGGATTGGTCTCTCAGCTTAGGCGGACAGCGGTGTTGATTCCGTCAAATATAGCGGAAGGATTTGCCAGACAGCACAATAAGGAGTATAAACAGTTTCTGCGTATCTCGCTTGGTAGTTGCGCCGAGTTGACAACGCAGGTTATAATAGCGTCTAAGTTAAGGTACATCGCAGGCAAGGCAGCCGTTGCTATGGTAAATGAGATAGAGGAAATCAGCAGGATGACAATGAGTCTGATTAAAAAGCTTTGAAGCTTCCGTACTAAATACTAAAGACTATCGACTAAAGACTAATAAAATGGCAATAAATAGAGTCATAAGTGCTCAGTCGTTAAACGAGGCAGAGGAGAAGTTTAACATCTCTCTCCGCCCGAAGCGTCTGAATGAATGCATCGGCCAGAGCAATGTCAAAGAAAAGCTCGCCATCGCCATAGCCGCTGCCCAAAAAAGGTCTGAGCCTCTTGAGCACATCCTCTTTTACGGCCCGCCCGGCCTTGGCAAAACAACGCTCGCCAATGTCGTCGCAAACGAAATGGGTGCCAGAATCCGCTGCTCATCAGGCCCTGCCCTGACAAAGGCCGGCGACGTAATGGGCCTCCTCAGCAATATAAATACAGGCGATGTCCTCTTCATTGATGAGATTCACCGCCTCAGTACGCCGGTCGAAGAATTTATTTACCCCGCGATGGAAGAGTTCAGGGTTGACTTCACCGTCGATAGCGGCCTGCACGCTAAGACCATCAATTTCCCGCTCAAGCGTTTTACGCTCATCGGCGCAACGACCCGCGCTGGCCTGCTCAGTGCTCCCCTTCGAGGCCGGTTTGGAATGTTGTATCATTTGGAATTTTACAACGCCGAAGAGCTGACTGCTATTTTGGAAAGGTCAGCAAAGTTATTGAGTTTGCACTGCGAGGACCAGACGCTCAAATTAATTGCTGCCCGCTCCCGCGGTGCCCCTCGAACTGCCAATCGCCTCTTAAAACGCGTCCGCGATTACGCTCAGGTAAAAGGCGAAGGCGCCCTCACCGCCAAAATCGTCGAAAGTGCTCTGAAGATGGAGCAAATCGACCCGCTCGGCCTCGATGAATTAGATAGGGCCTTTATGCGCGCGCTGGCTAACGTATATGACGGCGGCCCTGCCGGCATTGACGCCCTCGCCGCCACGCTCGGTGAGGAACGGGACACACTCGAAGACGTCGTCGAGCCGTATCTTTTGCAAATCGGCTTCCTCCGCCGAACAAAGCGCGGCCGCGAAATCACCGCCAAGGCCTGCAAACACTTAGGCCTGAAATACCACCCCAAACAAGACTCCCTCGACCAGCCGGAACTGTTCGAAGAAAATGGGGCATAAATTGAAAAAGTATGGACATTCAGACGCTAAGGTTATTTAACTGCGAGTTTGTTACTATAGAACTGATTGAAGAGATTCGTGATGCGAGTCAAAGATTTTCTCGTGACACTACGGTTAGAGCTAGAGCCTATGAAACTTTAATGACCGACCCTAACCATAAAGAGATTTTGAGCCGCGTAAGGAATGGGAAAGATGTATTACCAGAAGATATTGGAAATAGCTTGGTAAGGTTCTTGAATTACTGGGGATGTCGCTTTCCTTACAACTCCATTCCCGCTTTAATTCCTGCCTTGAAACTAACTGCTGACCAAATTATGACAAGTATAGGGAATATGTCTTTGGAAATGCTCCAAGGAAACCACTTGGGGTGTATTGTTTCGGTTTTTGAAACGCTTTGTGAAGTTCCTCACGTTGGTGGAACCACAGCAAGTAAAATATTGTCTGTAATTCAGCCGAAAACATTTATGATGTGGGATGCAAAAATAGCAAATGCTTATGGATTCAGTCAGAATGAAATGGGGTACTTTAGATTTTTGATGTTTACTAGGAATATTATCCGAAAATTAAGAGAGTTTGAGCCGCCTCCTATTGAAATGCAACTATGCATTGAAAATCAGAGTAGAGGTTGGGAAGTTCCAATTGCAAAAATTTTGGATGAATGGAATTGGAAAACAGTATTATAATGTATTTTACTATTTTGAGTGCTTTTCAACTTCCAATATTCGATGATAATAGTGGACGTGACCTTACCCCGTTTATTGTACCACTATAGATTAGAGTATCCAGCGTTAATTAATCCTGTTTCCACAGGCATGCCTGTGGAAAATTTTTCAGTTTCCTGCCTGATAAACTCTTCCGGCGTAAGGT
>JBAPXT010000254.1:0-1734 GCA_049284355.1 Sedimentisphaerales bacterium | reverse complement strand
CTAAATACTCTTCCCAATAACCTGTCTCATCACCTTTTATCGAATCTCTTCAGGGTTTAATTCCCCGCCGCTTGCGGCGAATACGCTAGAATAGATATAAGTATCTATATCAAAGAACAAGGACGCGGAACCGAATACGTTCAGATTCACAAAGATCAACTAAGGTTATTATGATACCCCGACGCTTACGTCGGGGAGAATGTTATTTGATATCAAGAATGAATATTTGACCGGATAAATGAATGTATATATAGTAAATAAATGCCAACTCTTATCCGAGGAGATTAAAATGGGGAAAATAATTGCTGTATCACAGCACAAGGGCGGAACGGGAAAAACGACCACTTGCATTAACCTGGCGGCAAGTTTATGCGATATGGGTAAAACCGTCCTCATAATAGACCTTGATCCACAAGCTTCTCTTACTGTCAGTATGGGTATTAATCCTCTAAAGGTTGAAAAGTCTATCCACCATGTCCTGATTGATCCTAAAGTAGATATGAAGAGTACCATATTGAAAAAGCCAACCCTTAACTTTTCCATAGTCCCATCCAACATGGATTTAGCAATGGCAGAATCGGAACTGGCAGGGAGAATCGGGCGTGAGAAAGCCCTGCACAAAAAGCTAACGCCTTTAAAAGAAGAATTTGATTATATTTTCATTGATTGTCCGCCCACATTAGGTATTCTAGTTGTTAATGCGCTGGCTGCTTCGGACAGTGTCCTTATTCCCATCCAGTGCGAGCCTCTTACTCTGTACGGGGTAAAACATCTCCTGCAGATAATCAACCTTGTAAGGGAAGATGTGAACCTTGCCCTTAAGATAGAAGGAGTACTCAGGACTATGTACGATAGGCGCACTAAAATGAGCAAAGAGGTATCTGACAGCATTCAGCAGACTTTCGGCAATCTTGTCTTTTCCACAATCATATATCGCCATACGAAGCTGGCCGAGGGACCGGTTCATGAAATGCCGATAAATTTCTATGCCTCAAAGTCATCAGGGGCTGACGAATACCGGAATCTTGCGAAGGAGATTCTAACGCATGAAGCTTAATAAAACTGATAAAAGTGTTTCTAATATGGATGTGCTCAAAGATATCAGAGGACTGCTGTCTGTAACTCAAGACCGAGCGAATGCGAAGGCTGTTGTAGTAAGCAACGAAAACAGTCTGGAAGCTGAGATTATCGCGCTTAAGACGCAGATTAGAAGCTATGAAGAACTAGTTCAAAAGCAAAACGAAGAACTACACAGGGCAGAAAACGAAAAGGAGGCACTTACCGCAAAATTATCAGCTTTGGAATGCGGTAAGGATAAAATTATTCCTTCCTATTCAACATCTTTGAAGCCTGGAGAAAACACTGCTCAAATCGAAGCCAGGATAGAGGAACTCTCTTCCGCATCAGATAAAATGGATGAATTAACCAGGCTCAAATCTCAAGATTTACTAAGGAGAATCGGCAGACTTTTCCAGGAATCCGGACAGGGTGAAGTAGCCATTGAATTTAGAAAGGGAGCCAGCGGGTTGGAAGTCGCTGAGAATTTCGCACACTTCCTGCGAGCGCTCCTCGATTAATTACTGAAACTATGAAAAAACAGTTTATTGTTCCTGGCCAATCACACTATAAATGAGCGACATTCCCCTCACGGACATGCTGGTAAATCATTAACAACCGATTGTTGGCTGCATCGAGGAGTCGCCTGATCTCTGCTGGCCAAACATATTGGTTAGG
>JBAPXT010000253.1:0-5036 GCA_049284355.1 Sedimentisphaerales bacterium | reverse complement strand
ACAAAGCCCTAATCGCCGATCCCCCGAAGCCGGAGCTACCTATCAATCTGTCTCTATTTTAATCTACTCAAATTCCGAAAAGTTGTGCCAAATAAACCGAAAAAATAAAACCGGCCAATAGCAGCTTGCACTTAAAAGCCTTTCAGTTACAATAGCAGGCGTAATTTGTATTCAGAACCAATTAAACCTAAAGGAGACCGGAATATGCCTGAGGAAATGATTGGAACGGTAACGGATTTTTTTGCCCGGCCTGTAGCAGCCGCTATCGAGCTAACAGGAGATTTGAAGGTGGGAGATAAAATCCACATTAAGGGTCACAGCACCGATGTTGAGCTGGTTGTTAACTCAATGCAGATTGCTAATGCGGCTGTTGAAGAGGCGAAAGCAGGCGACTCTATCGGAGTGAAGGTCGGCGAGCGGGTAAGAAAGCACGATACAGTTTATAAGGTCACCGAGTAAGCTGCGGTTTGCTCGTCCTAATTCATGGGCAGCGCCTAATTAGTGCGTGACAAGCGTGGATTCCTGCTTGCGCAGGAATGACAGCAAAGGATTTCGAATGATGAAAGAAACATAGGAAAGATGAGCAAGAAAGCGGTTGATGTTGTGCTGCTGCCGGAGGAGGCGATGATGGAGGAGGCAATCGAAGCAAACGCCGAGCTGGTAAAAAAATTCGGCAAGAAAATAGTGCTGAATAAAGAGAACTGCCTGCCGCATATTTCCTTAGCTATGGGATGTGTCGATGAAGAGGACATCGCTTCTGTTGAGAGAATTTTACGGTCAATCGCAAAAGAATATTCTTTGGGCGATTTGAGAGTTTTGGGGGTGCGAAGCTCAACAAATGCGGCCGGCGAGAAGGTGTCAGCGTTTGAGGTAGAGGAAACAAAAGAGCTTCAATTACTTCACGAAACTATTATGAAGAGACTGGCACCATATTTAAGCCGTGATGTAACTGCTGATATGATATGTGGTTATGGCAATGATGAGGTTGAGGGAGCGACGCTACTGTGGATTAAAAACTATAGGGAGAAATCAAGTTTCGAGGAATTTTTTCCCCACATAACGATTGGATACGGTGAACTGAGCAATCCTTCAATTGCGATGAAATTTACTGCGTCAAGACTTGTTTTGTGTCAACTGGGAAATCACTGCACGTGTAGAAAGATTCTTGTGTCGATTGAGCTTTCGGGGAAATGAGGAGGTTATCGGGTTTTTTTTTGTTCGAGGAAGGCCTCTAAGATTTCAGCGGCGGCGACGGCGTCGAGCCGCTTTTTTTTCTTCTTTCTTGTAAATTCGGCAGGAGCCAATTTTTCATTGGCAGCGAAACTGGTTAATCTCTCATCCTGAAGGTGTATCGGAATCTGCAGATGGGCTTTTAGCTGCTCGGCGAACCGGCAGACGCGTTCGGCCTGAGGGCCCTGAGAGTCGTCCATATTAAGGGGGAGGCCGAGGACGACGGCTTCGACATTTTCGCTTCTGACTATATCTGTAATCTTTTTTATGAGGTCTTTTTGGCCTTCTATTACAGCAAGGGGCGAGGCGATTGTCTCTGCAGGGTCACAGATTGCCAAGCCTGTGTGTTTATCGCCATAATCTATTGCCATGTATCGCATAACTTAGTTCATAGTTATGAGTTTGTAGTTCGTAGATGAAAATTAAGAGGTTAGAGGAATTTTTCTCCGGTGTGCTGCTTTATCAACTCGAGCAGCTCCTTTAGTCTCTGAGTCTGGTCAATGTGGCATACGAGCGTAGCATCGGGGCTGTGGGCAACGACTATATTTTCCAGGCCGACAGCGGCGATTAGATGTTCCTTGTCTTCGGTAATTATGATACTGTTTTTGCAGTCAAGAAGCTCGCTCTGAGCTGCCACGACGATGTTATCATCCTTGTCGGAACTGATAATATCAGCAAGGGCGGCGAAAGAGCCTATATCAAGCCAACGGCAGTCCAGTTTTATTGCGTAGACCCTATCGGTCTTTTCCATAACGGCGTAGTCGATACTAATTTTGGGCAATTTGGGGAACCATTCCTCGATGGCCAGCTGCTGATTCGGGCTGTCCCAGGCGGCCCGGATTTTACGGAGAGGTTCGGTAGCTTCGGGCAGAAGCTTTTCCAGATTGGCTAAAATTGTTTTGGCTTTCCAGACAAACATACCGGAATTCCACAGGTAGCAGCCGGTTTTGAGGTATTTGTTGGCGGTTTTTTCGTCCGGTTTTTCCTTAAATGCTTCGACGCAGTATATTGCGTTTTTACAATGGGGACGTTTTTCGGCGTCGGCACATTTTATATAACCGAGCTGTGTGCTGGCAAAGGTCGGCTGGATGCCGAAAGTAATCATATCGTCCGGGTTGTTATTCACAAAGACCAGAGCGTCTTTTATCGCCTGGTGTAGCGCCTGGGGCGGCTCTATCAACTGGTCTGCGGTTACAACAGCCATTGTGGCGTTGGGGTCATACTTGGTCAGAACGGTAGCGGCCAATCCGATGGCGCCGGCGGTATCGCGCACAACCGGTTCAGCAATTACGTTATTAGAGGGCACTTCTGGGAGGTTTTCGCGGACGAGGTCTGCGTAACCTGCGTTGGTGAAGATAATTATGTTTCTCTGGTCAAACAGGGGAGAGAGACGTTCGAAGCAATGTTGAAGGAGGGTTTTGCCATCAAGGAGTTTTAAGACCTGCTTTGGGTGTTTTTCGCGGCTGAGAGGCCATAATCTTTTTCCTGTGCCGCCCGCCATTATCAATACATAATCCATCGTCAAAGACCCTTTCAAGCAAAGAGAAAGAACAATACAGGTACAACGATTGCAACAAAAATTGCCGTTGTAACCACCCAAAGCGCGCTGGCCAAGGGGCCGTCCAAATCGAAAACATTGCTCATCGTCACCATAAGAACGGCGCTGGGGGCGGTCGATAAAACTATTATAACCTTTTTAACCAGACTATTTAAGTTTTGCCCGGCCAGTGCCAGCAGAGCAATAATCAAAAGAGCCACGGCCGGCGTTAAAATAAATTTTATCGCAGCAACCGGAAAATACAAGCTTATATAATCCTTGAAGCGGGACAATTTTACCCGCATGCCAATTGCGAAAAAAAATAGGCTGGAGGCAATGTAAACCAAGATATCGACAATATGAAATTCTGCTATAAAAGCAGGGGATTTTACGTTAGTCAAATTTAAGATTATAGCCGCTATCATAGCCGGGATGGGAAGCATTCGGAAATCCAACAGAAAGTCGAGCTTCAATTTGGTCTTGCGGTCATCTGTGCGAAGTTCGCGAACCTTCAGGGCAGGTAAATAGGTAAGATAAAAAGCAGGCAAGGAAAGTAAAAGATACAGGTTTGCCAGAGCAAGCCCTGCTGTACCAAATAAAACGTAACAAACGAATGCCGCACCGGTATATCCGGTGTTGCTCAGGCCCCCTGCGAGTATGAGCGTTAACCGGCTTCTTTGATTGTGTTCGAGGAAATAAAAAATTCCTGCTGAAAGGGCCGTGATTGTCAGCATTAAAACAAGGCCTACTATGGGCAGCCAGATGAGCTGGCGGCTGAGGTGCATCGGCCAGATTACAAACAGGGCGATGAGCCAATCGAAACAGACCAAAACTATGGTCATTATTTTTTTTGCGAAATGTTCCGGCAGACCGAATCGATTGCTTGCCAGATAACCCGAAACGAGGCCGCTTACCAACACCGTCAACATCATCAAAAGTCGAAAACAAATGATGTTTTGGGCAGAAAAGACCGCCAAATAATCGGACAGAGATAAGTGCATCAGACGAGGAAGTCTCCGTCAACTTCGGTTAGAGGTTGAATTTGCTGTGCCAATTCTTCATATTTATCGCCGGTCTTTCGCATAAGTGCGAAAGTGGCTTCTTTGCCCAACTCGACGGCGGGCTGGTCGTAAGTGTTGATGCCGAATAATGCACCTGCAAAAGAAGTTGTTACCTCATACAAATAAATAAACTGGCCGACGGTATAAGCATTCACACAGGGAAAGATAACTGTAAGGCAGGGACGTTTGCTCTGCAAAAGAGCATACTCAGTGGCCATTTTTTCGTTATTGAGCAGCAAGCTCAAATTTTTGCCGGCAAGGAAGCCGAGTTCCGGGGCAGAATCGGGGGCTGGACCTATTTTGATGTCTTGATTGAAATTATTGACCTGGAGAAAAGTGAATAATTTATCGTTTGGGCCTTCACGGTAAAGCTGGACCTGGCTGTGCTGGTCGGTAGTGCCTAACGCTTTTACCGGCGTCGGGCCAATGTGGACTTTGCTGTCCTTGAGATTATTTTCTTTTCCGAGACTTTCTGCCCAAAGCTGGCGGTACCAATCAGATAAGTCTTTGAGGGCGTAGCTATACGGGAACATTACGGAGATTTTTTTGCCGTGATTGTAGAAGTGGTAATTTATTGCAGCGTTGATTGCTGCGGGGTTTTGGTAGAAATCCTCGGCGCTGACTCTTTTGTCCATGTCACGGGCACCTTCGAGGAGCGAATCGATATCAATTCCGCACATGGCGGCACTAAAGAGGCCGACGTCGCTTAAGACGCTGAACCTGCCGCCGACGTCATCAGGGACCTCGAGACATTGCAATTTCAAATCGTCAGCGATTCTGCGCAGGGTACCTTTTTTCCGGTCAGTTGTTGCGATAACCTGGTTCTGGAGGCCTTCGCGGCCAAGTCTATCGAGCAGAAGCTTATGGATGATCAGAAATTGTGCAGCGGTCTCCGATGTTTGGCCTGATTTGCTGATGACATTAAAGATTGTTCTATCAAGTCTGCCTTCAATCCAATTGAGGAACGAGCCGAACTGGTCGGGGTCAACGTTGTCAAAGACGAAGAGCCGAGGGCCGGGGCGTTGTGAGTCGTCGAGATTATGCATATACGGATTTAGTGCGGTTTGTAAAGCGATGTTGCCGAGGGCGGAACCGCCGATGCCGAGGACAACAAGATTTTCACATCGGTCTTTAAGCTCGGTGGTCAACTTTTTGACTTTTTGGACGGTTTTCTCATTAAAGGGGAGGTCTCTGTAGGGAGTTTTTCC
>JBAPXT010000252.1:0-3874 GCA_049284355.1 Sedimentisphaerales bacterium | reverse complement strand
GGACACCGACGCGACAATGATGCAATCCTCGCGGGTCGATAAGCTCGTCGTCGTTGAGAGGCGCAGGCGGTCGAGGTCGGCGTTTTTCGAGGCGTCCTTTTCTATATAAATATCGCGCTGTGGAATGTAGGCTTCCGGCTGATAGTAATCGTAATAGCTGACGAAATATTCGACGGCATTTTCCGGGAAAAGCTCCTTGAATTCCTCGTAGAGCTGGGCGGCCAGTGTCTTGTTGTGCGATATGACCAGGGCCGGCAGGTCGAATTGGGCTAATGTCTGGGCCATTGTGAATGTTTTGCCGCTGCCGGTAACGCCCATAAGCGTCTGGAATTGCTTGCCTGCGTGCAGGCCTTCCACAAGCTGCTTTATTGCCTGCGGCTGGTCACCGGCGGGGCTAAACGAACTATTTAGTTTGAATATTCCCATTTGACAGTCTCAAAACAGCTTATTCTACGCTTAGAAACTGTAAAACTCAAGAAAAAGGCGGTGTTGACATAGCTGTTTCGAAGTGGGACAATCGCAGGCAAAGATGAAAATTAAGGGGTAAAGTGAAAATGAAAAATATAATTTTTCTTGTGTCGATGGCTTGTTTGCTCGCCGGTTGCGCCGGGAAAGGACAGACACTGATGAAGATCAAGACCGAATCAAATGTAACATCTGAACAAGGACTGCCGGTGAAGATTATGCCTCAGGATGAAAAACCATTGCCGATAAAGATTGTCCCGGATAAAGTTGCCGTTGGAGCGTTTGTTGCTTCTTTGATAGCTGTTTGTGCAACAACTTTCGCCGCAATTGCAGCTTGGCGTGCTGCTTATAACACCAAAAAAGCTTTGGAAAAAATCAAGAATAAGATACATGAATAAGTATCAAACAAACAATTTGTTTGGGACGGAAGATGTTCAACAAAGCAAGTATAGTCATATTATTCGAGCGGCATTTGAGTCGGCGGCGGATTTTTCAGATATTATGCAATAAATCGGCTGTGAGGGACGTTGTATATCATATATAAGGCTATCTGTCCGATTAAAAATCGGTGTCAGGGTAAGATTGTCAGCCTATAACTTTGACTTTTGAAGTTTTTTAATCTATGTGTGCCGGTTTAGTAAAAGCGAAATTAAAGAAGCATCCCAGAGAGAATGGCTTTACGCTGGTGGAACTGCTTGTTGTTATCAGTGTCATAATCTTGCTTATGGGGGTATTGGTACCTGTGCTTAGCAAGGCCAGGATAGCGGCTTTGAGAACGACCTGCCAGACAAACCTTAATTCCATCGGTCTCGGTTTTAGAATGTATCTCGACGATAACGAGAACATAATGCCGCCTGCCACGAATATGCCCTCGCTTAAGCTTAACGATGACCCGCCTATTACCAAATTTCTTCTGCCATACCTCTCTGAGCCGGAGACGTTCGAATGTCCTTCAGACAAGGGCCAGCAGTCCACCACCGGCCAGCGATATTTCGTAACAGAAGACTCCAGCTACGGATACAATACTCAGCTTGGCGATAAGCCTGTCAGCGCATCCCGTCTCGTTGAAATGAGCGGCGAAAAAGAGAGAAATATCGAAGTGATGTACGATTATGTCCCCTTTCATGGCGAAGCTGGGAAACCAGGCGCTAAAAATTATCTCTACGCTGACGGCCACGTTGGCGACCTTGGGAGGCAAGAGTGAAAATAAATAAAAAGCAAATTATTATAATTTCCGCGATGTTAATCGGCTTCGCTGCCGGTTCAGTTGTTTGGCGGATGGCCCGCCGAGCTAAACCGGCCAATATTGCCGGGCAGAAACCTGAACAAATTTTCGAATATTTAAGATCTGACGAGTTCGGGAATCTCGACCCGAACACTCGTCGCGAGTATGCCCAGCGGGTTTTTCGCCAAATGATGACCCAGCATGCTAAAGAATACTGTGAGCTACCGCCTGAGAAGCGAACCGCCTACCTCGATGGACTTATAGACAATATGCAATCCCAGCGGAGGGAGTTTGAGTCCCAGCGGATGGGACTTAGGCGACCTCGAGATGGTGAGCAAGACCGCCGACCACCTCGCCAGCGTGGAAGACCTGAAAATATGCGGGCACGAAGAGAGCTTATTGACCCGACAAGCCTCGCCCAGATGGCTGCATTCCGCCGGGCTATGGCGGAGCGTATGGGCCAAAGAGGTATGACCCCTCGCGGACGCCCTCCACAATAATAAATCAACAGCGTCAAAACCATCCTTATCCCCACTTCAGAAGCCGGTATTGACCTCAACCGGCAGGAAGGCCCTGAAATCTTGACATAGCTGTCTGGAACTGGGACAATCACAGGTGTTTATGGGAAAATGCCCAACCGATAGTTTATTTGAGACGGAGGATGTCCAGCAGAGCAAGTGTAGTCATATTATTCGAGCGGCGTTTGAATCTGGTGTTGATAATGAGTTTGATTACCTTGTGCCGGATGAACTTTGGCCGATTGAAGCGGGACAGAGGGTTGAGGCGCCGTTCGGGAGAAAGAATAAACTCGAAAAAGGTTTTTGTGTTGAAGTAGTGGCAGAGGGACAAGAGCACAAAGCCACAAAGGGAAAAGGCCGAGAATTTAAGTTAAAAAGGGTTTCCGGGGTAATTGATAAAGAGCCGTTGTTAGATGCCGCCCTGTTGGATCTGGCGCGGTGGATTAGCGGTTACTATGTCTGTTCGTTAGGGCAAGTTCTTGCTGCGATGGTGCCGGGGGCAGTGAAAAAAGGGGCGGGGGTCAAAACAGAAAAACAAATTTATCTTGCCGGCGGTGTTGAAGGGACAATCGGGAATTTGAGGGGCAAAAAGCAAAAACAGATTGTTGAATACCTGCAGCGGAAGAAGGCTTTTAATTCGGAGTTGGCTTTGGAGCTGCAGGGTTTATTGGTTGAGGTCGGCTGTACAAATGCATCCTTAAAGGGGTTAGCTGAAAAACAGGTCGTTAAAATAGTGCGTAAGACGATATTGAAGTCTTTGCCGGCTATTCCGAGCGGGATGGCGATAAAAACCGACAGGGTTGTATTGAACGAAGACCAGCAGAAGGCCTTGGCTCATTTCGACGCCGAGATAGATTCAGGTGCGTTCGGCGTTACGCTTTTGCACGGTGTTACCGACAGCGGCAAGACCGAGCTTTATATAAGGGCGATTGAGACGGTTTTACAAAAGGGCAAAAGCGTTATTGTTCTGCTGCCGGAAATTGCCCTTACCGCTCAGACCGTTCAGCGGTTCAGCTCAAGGTTTGAAAAAATAGCTGTAATGCATTCTGGCTTAACCGCCGCTCAACGCAACGCTCAGTGGCATAAAATAAGAAATGGCGAAGCTGAGGTGGTTATCGGCGCCCGCTCGGCGGTTTTTGCACCGTTACCGAAGCTCGGCCTTATTGTTGTTGATGAAGAGCATGAGCCGAGCTATAAACAGGACACTGCGCCCCGGTATAATGGGCGGGATGTGGCGATAAAGCGAGCGCAGTTGTCAAACGCACATTGTATTTTAGGCAGCGCTACGCCATCGCTTGAGACGCTGTATAACAGCCGAAGTAAAAAGTATTTTAGTCTGGTGCGTTTGCCGAAAAGGGTGATGGACCTGTCCTTTCCTGAAATGCGGCTTGTCGATTTGCGGGATGGCTTTCACGCAAAGGAAGGTATAAGTTTGATTTCTGAACCGCTTGCTGAACAACTGGAAAAAGTGCTGGCTAAAGGCGAGCAGGCAATTTTACTTTTGAACAGGCGAGGGTACAGTAATTTTGTGTTTTGCCCGTCGTGCAGATATACGCTGCACTGCCGGAATTGCGATGTAACGTTGACGTTTCATAAGTCGCCGCCGCTAAGCAGCAGCCGGATGCGGACGATTACAGGCAAACATATAGATTACGGTTTCGCGGTA
>JBAPXT010000251.1:0-2020 GCA_049284355.1 Sedimentisphaerales bacterium | reverse complement strand
CTCTTTATCCTCCCATTACAGACTAATCTTGCCCGGCCTCTAACCTTAAACACTCTCAGTGTACTGCCACAATCTGCGCATCGTGTCATCTCGGACAAAGAATATACTTGAGCATCAGAACGAATGGTTAGTTAACCAGGGAAAAAGAGATGGTCTACCCTTACGAGAGGAGTACTATACCCGCTGGAAGCTAAAATCACTTCTAATAACGTCCTTTTCCCATTTTCTGGCTTGAGGTAAGCATTATTATAGGTAAACCATCCTGATTTATCTCTTAAACATTTTATTTTCTGTGTTTCGCGGTTACCTCAGATAGTTGTTACTCATATACCATGATCCGTCATCAAAAAACTTGGGAAAGCCTCAGTGGAGATAAATCTGAAGCTAAACTACAATAGAGAAAAGCTGCAGAAAAATCACCAAAGAGGTGAATCCATGCTCAAACAAGGAGTTCTTCCTTTTAGTTATGAATGCGAGCCAACTGAATCCGGGATGACAGCCCTGGCCGGATTGCCAGCTTATCTGGAACTGGCTGCCGTAGCGAAGTTACCTGATTCAATACAGCGTCATTTGGAGGCCTGCCATCTCAAGCAACAAGGCTGGACGGATACCCAGATTATCATGAGTTTGGTCTTGCTGAATATTGCCGGTGGGGATTGTGTGGATGATTTACGAATTCTAGAGGGGGATGAAGGACTGGTCAAGGTTTTACGGCGAGTTGGATTCAGCGGTCATCCCCGTAAAGAACGGCGGGAGCAGGCGCGGCGCTGGCGTAAGCAATGTCAGCGAGCCTTTCCCTCGCCTCCGGTAGTATTCCGTTATCTGAAGAATTTTGTAAATCCCAAAGATGAGAAACGGCGAGGTATGGGACAAGCCTTTATTCCGGACCCCAATGAGGCTCTGCTGGCGCTAGGGCAAGTCAATACTGACTTGCTCAGGTTTGCGCAAAAGCACTCTCCGCAAACTGAGGCTACTCTGGATATGGATGCCAGTATCGTAGAAACCAGCAAGCAAGATGCTCTGTTTAGTTATAAAGGCTGCCAGTCCTACCAACCCCTTTCAGTACGCTGGGCCGAGCAGGATTTAGTGGCCTATTCGCAGTTCCGGGATGGCAATGTGCCAGCCAGCTTTCAGAACCTGGAAGTTTTCCAGAAAACTTTGGAAATACTGCCTCAAGGATTGAAGAAAGTTTATCTCAGGAGTGATACGGCAGCCTACCAGCAGGACTTGCTTATCTATTGTGCTGAAGGCAAGAATGAACGTTTTGGAGTAATCGAGTTCGCCATAGGGGTAGATGTCACGGCTGAGTTTAGAAAAGCGGTAACCGATGTTGATGAAAAAGACTGGCAGAGCTTAAAACGAGAAATTGACAGTCGGCAGGTTGAGACCGGACAGGAGTGGGCGGAAGTCTGCTTTGTGCCCGCCTGGACGGCTAAAAGTAAGACTGGACCAACCTATCGTTTTATTGCCATCCGGGAGTTATTGCAGCAGCAGGAGTTACCGGGGATGGAAGTGCAATTACCCTTCCCCACCTATCATCGAGGAGAGAGACATTATAAACTACACGGCCTGGTCACTAACCGGGATCTGGCCGGGGATAAGTTGATCTGGTGGTCACGTGAGCGCTGTGGTAAAGGCGAGGAGATGCATTCCATTATGAAGAACGATCTGTCCGGCGGACAGTTCCCTTCAGCCCAGTTCGGAGCTAATGCGGCCTGGTGGTAGATCATGATTTTAGCCTTTAATTTGAACTCGCTGATGAAAAGCCTGGCGTTGCCTGAAAGCTGGGGTTCTAAAAGACTTAAGGCGCTTAGATTTGGGTTGATTAATCAAGCTGGGCGGGTAGTGCAGCATGCCCGGCAATTATTGATCCGGTTAAGTTGCCAAAATCCGGCTTATCTGATATTTATCGGGTTGCGTCAACGATTAAGGAATCTCCAGATGGAATGTGACACAACCTGAAGTAGAAAGGTTTTCTAACCCAAAAGAGCTAAATTGGAACGCTGGAGAAGCGTAGGGT
>JBAPXT010000250.1:0-2434 GCA_049284355.1 Sedimentisphaerales bacterium | reverse complement strand
GGAATTGATCACGAATGGAATAAATGGTTTTCTGGTTCCTACTCAAGATAGTCCCGCGCTGGCTGAGGCCATCCTTAAACTTGCTGTGGATCCAGTTTTACGGGAAAAAATGGGGCAGGCAAATCATCTTAAAGGTCAGGAGTTCCGAGCGGATAAGGTCGTGGAACAATTACTGAAGATTATTTTCCCGACCTAATCCCATTGAGGTAAATCTCCTGAACATGATATTATTCTGTCACCTTGGTTTCCGAATTTGGAAGATTTAGATCATTTCTGTACTAATAACAAAAAACATTCCACAAAAAAGAGAAAACCGTGTAGAATGATGCACCCTTCAATGCCAGTACAGGCTACGTTACGTACAAGGTAAATTTGCAAAAGGATAATTTTCAAATCACCTTTGCGTCACTGGACGATTTAGAGAAAATAGTCGCCCTGCATCTTCGCTGTTTTTCGAAAGATGATAATATTGCTGTCTTATTTGGGAAAGATTTTTTACGCGCAGCTTATAAGTGGTTTATTATAGACACGGAAACTTATGTGTTAGTAGCCAAGCAAGACAACTTACTTGTTGGGTATACTGCTGTTGCAGATAAGTCTTATAGCAGCCCCATGTTACGAGCCAATAAGTGGGAGGTGTTACACGCGCTGATCAGGCGGCCCTGGCTGGCTTTGCGCCCCGAATTATTATTACGCCTTTTCCGCTTGGCGTTTCCAAAACGTAAGTATCACTTGGTCGGAAAGGTTGCCCAGGTCGCTTTCACGGCAGTGGAACCTCAATTCCGGAGATTGGGCATTGGAAAAGCCCTCAAAAAGGAGACGATCCGTGTATGTCGTGAGCGCGGAATGACCGGAATAGTTACAGGTGTCAGGAGGAAAAACCTGAGAGGGAAGGCGCTGAACGAAAGTGCCGGTTTTGTTGAAGTGCCTGAATTAAGTACAAGAGGTTTATGCTACCTCAGACTCGATCTTGACCAATTCGATGAATCGTCACTCTAATCCGTTTTAAATCACTGGAAGGTTGCTGGATGAGCGTAATATGTTATGAACGCCCGGATAAACACAATCTATAAATTTTATGTATCGGGTAAATCAAAAAGTACATTTGTTACTGAGAATACTTCGTAAAGGGAAAATTATGCTATCGGAAGCATGCTTAGAATTTATGGTACGACAAGGCTGCCGATTTGTGAAGACAGAACGTTGTTATTGTCTCAACGGTTGACCAGGATTCTTTTTAGTGTTGTAGATCCCAGGAAGAGCTTACTTGGTGCTGGCTTACTTGGTGCTATTAGTACATTTCAATATGATGAAATTGGTAAGGTTTAAGTTCAACCTGGAATCACTGGTCTGATACTGGTATATTTTCCGAATGGAATATAAAGTCGGGGATAAAAGTTTGAAAGATGCTTGGTGGTAGAGTGATTTACATTATTGCCTAGATCAAATATCCGTTATTACTTTAGCCAGTGTACAGAAACACAATGGAGTTTACTTAAATGACAGTACAAAAGTTTGATCAATGGAAGCCAAGGCGAACTATGTTATATAGCGAATGGATAAGAAGCATGGCTTTCTGGTTGCTAGATTTTCTCTCGGGCTTTAAAGTAAGAAAACATTATGTCGACATAAAAAACATCATGGAAAATGGTATAGATCCAAAGGTATCTGTATTGCCGGAGACCTATTTAAACAGCATCTTAAAATATGCAACTAAAAATGTTGAGTTTTATAAGAGATTCAAAGCATACGATTCAGTTAAATCATTCCCTGTTATAAACAAAAATATCATTAGAGAAAATTATGAGGCATTTCAATCTCCCAAATCTCTGGAGAATTCCGTTATGAATATGCATACAAGTGGATCAACAGGTACGCCTTTTGTTGTAAGGCAGGATAAAAATAAAAGGAATCGAGTGTATGCTGAAATGATATACTTTTGGGGAAAAGCAGGTTATCAAGTTGGAATGCGGTATGTCTTTTTCAGAATTTGGACAGCGATAAATAAGCTGACTGCTTGGATGAGAAATGTGCTTATGTGGAGTATTCTAAGCCAGGATGAAGGAAATTATGAAAATATCAGTAAAACATTAAAATCTGACCATAAAATTAGAATGTTAGTTGGTTATCCAGGTACCTTGGAAAATCTTGCGACCTATTTATTGAATTGTGGAGACACCCCGGAAATGTTCGCTATAAATACCATTATCGGTATTGGAGAGGCGTTTCCAAAAAGCACTCATAAAAAGTTGAAAGAAGTGTTTAATTGTAATGTTGTTTCATTGTATTCGAACCAGGAAAACGGGATGCTTGCACAGGAATGTGTTGAGAACAAAGAATTTCACGTAAATACTGCTTCATACCATATTGAGTTATTAAAAAACGATTCGGATAATCCAGTTAGTGTCGGAGAACCAGGACGTATAGTGGTAAC
>JBAPXT010000249.1:0-19565 GCA_049284355.1 Sedimentisphaerales bacterium | reverse complement strand
ATTCTATACCGTAAAAAACATCTGGTATTTGCTCGCCTTTTATTCCGAGTTTTCGGCTTTTTTGTGCGCCAGCAGAGATGAATATCGCCTCGTTTTCATCGCGAAGTTTTTGAATGGTGACGTTCCGACCGATACGACAATTATAAACGAACTTAACACCCTTGCGGCGGATAAGCTCTATTTCATAATCCAATACTTTCTTAGGCAGCCGATATTCAGGGATACCCCAGCGAAGCATACCGCCCGGCTTATCAAGCGCTTCGTATATGGTAACGGCAAACCCAGCGTCGGCAAGGTCATTGGCCGCGGTAAGTCCGGCAGGGCCCGCGCCAATTATGGCCACTTTCTTCGCATCAGGTGCAGGGCTCTTCTCCTCGGGAAGGGTAAGCTTGCCTGCCTCTATCATCTCCATCTCTTTATCTGATGCGAACCGTTTCAACAATCTTATGGCAATCGGGTCGTCTGCCTTGCTTCGCGTGCATTCGGTCTCGCAGGGATGTGTGCATACCCGGCCGCAAATGGCCGAAAGCGGATTTCTCTGGCGAATAAGATTGACCGCTTTGACGTATTCTTTTTTCTTTATGAGCTGGACGTAACCCTGAACGTTTACCTTCGCTGGGCATTTTATCTTACAAGGCGAATGCCCGTTTTTAAGAATGCCAAAAATATTCGGTGTAGCCTGCGCGTAAAGTTTAGCAATGCCTTTTCTGGTTCCGAGACAGCGGTTGAATTCATCGGGCACGTCAACAGGGCAAACCTGTGTGCATTCGCTGCAACCCGTGCACTTTTCCTCGTTCACGTATCGCGGATATCGTTTGACCGTAGCCTTGAAATGCCCAGGCTCACCCTCCAAGTCTACCAACTCCGAAAGGGTCATTATCTCGATATTTAAATTTCTTGCGCATTCGACGAGCTTGGGCGAGACAATACAGGTGGCGCAATCACCCGTTGGGAAGGTCTTGTCCAAATGGGCCATCATACCGCCTATAGCAGCATCACGCTCGATTAAGTAAACTTTGAAACCGCTATTGGCTAAATCGAGCGACGCCTGAACACCGGCGATACCGCCGCCCTGCACAAGCACTGCACCAATTTTCTTATCATCGTATTTACTCATAGCTGTTTACTGCTACCTTTTTCAAAACACTCGAAGCCGGGACCATAAGCTTACTAAATCCGAGTTTACGGGGGCTGATACCAAAACTAAGTCCCAAAAGCTGGGTTATATACACGACAGGTATCTGATAGTCCCTGCCGGTTTGCTTTTTTATGTCCTGCTGGCGCAAGTCGAGATTGACCTGGCACATTGGGCAACTGACCGCAATACAATCTGCACCGGCGCTTCTTGCCATACCGAGAATCGCATCGGTGAGATTGACTACTACGTCGGTCCTCGAAAGCGACAAACCTCCGCCGCAGCATTCGACCTTGTATGGCCAGTCAAGACTTTCGCCACCTACTGTTTTGACCAGCTTATCGAGCGACGCCGGGTTCTCCGGGTCGTCAAATTTTACAACCTTCGGCGGCCGAACAAGCAGACACCCATAATAACAAGCCACCTTTAGCCGATTAAGCGAACGCTTGACGGCACGGCCGATTGTATCCAGCCCAACATCTTCGAGGAGCACCTCGATGAAGTGCCGAACTTTAACGCAACCATCATAGTCTCGGCCGAGCGCATCGCAGACACTCTTGCGGATTACCGGATTAGTCGAGATTTCGTGGTTTGCCACTTTCATTCTGTTGTAGCAGGCCGCACAATTTACGATGCATTCCAGTCCCATGTCCTGAACCTTGACCAGATTGACAGCGGGCAATGTTGCGGCCAATATGCGGTCGGTCTGGTGACCAGCGGTAGCGCCGCAACACGTCCAGCCTTCAGGTTCAACCAGTTCAACTCCAAGCACGCCAGCTACTGCCAAGGTAGATTGATGCATATCGCGTGCCGTTGATTCAGCCGAGCAACCGGGATAGTAAGCGTATTTCATACCTTGGCCCCTTTACTCTGTTTTGCCTTTTTGAAAATGCGTCTGACGGTTTTTCTGTCGCCGCCAAGCGAAGGCAGCAGCGAGATTTTGCCTTTCTTCAGCATTTTCGGGAATTTTCCCATATCGTTCATTAGTTTGCCGGTGCCGAGTTTGTAAGCAGCTATCATTGCGATTTCATAAGACCGGCCGAATATCTCGACTGTTTTCAAAAACACCTTGTTAAATAACGGCACATTACCTTCCTGCTTCGATGCCCCTCTAGCCAGCGATAGCTTTCGCAGCGCGTCCATTACCGCTGCAACATCGATACCCATCGGGCAGCGGGCCGAACAGGTCTCACACGAAACACACATCCAGAGTATATCGCTTTCCAGCAGTTCATTGCCCGCGCCCAGATGCAGCCGTCGCATAATTTCGGAAGGTCGGGACTTTGTAAGTTTGGCCACCGGACAGCCACTGGAACATTTCCTGCACTGAAAACAGACACTCAGGTCTACACCGGATATTTCCTCTACGATTGATTTAAGGTCATTGCCTGCTTTCGTTTTTTTAATAGTTATCACTTTTATCCTTTCGCAATCCACCACAGGCGGATAAATCTGCATTATTTCACAGCCATCTCTTCGGACACTTCCTCAGCATCGTCGGTATCTTCAGAAGCAATGGCCGCGATGTTGCCGGGAACAACTTTGCGATAAACCTCCGCCGGCTTTCGCCTCTGACCATCCTCAGTCAAAAGCTGTTTTATCTCGATTCCGAAAAGACGCTCATTTTCTTCAAGGTAAGGCAGTATCAGGTCCCAGTCTTCGTCGCTTAATCTGACAAACTGACCGCTGTTTAACTGCTGGTCAACGAGGGTCTTATTGGGGTCGCGGACAAAAATCGCCCCGCCCGAAGCCAGAGAAAACAGGTTACTGCCTGGATAAGGCTTCGACAACGATACTAGCTTCCCGTCGTCATCAAATTTGACTCCGTTTAATACAACAAAACCACCGCCGTTATGCGGGTCACCTGCCATAAATGACTCGGCAAGAAAGTCAAGGCACGTCCCATTTATAACGACCTTGGGTCTTCCGACGGAGTTGATAAGAGGTCTTCCCGCAGCGTTACCCAACACATAGACACTGCCGCCCTTGGCGCCGTACATAAACGTCTGGCCCATATCGCCGTGGATGACTAATTTTCCTTTTTTTATGATTTGGCCCAGCTGGTCCTGGGCATTTCCATGCACCGTTATAGTCAATCCGTCCAACCCGGAACCGAGATAATCGCCGCTGCTACCATAAACATCTATTGTTACACCATCGGTTTCCGGGCCAAGACCGCAGCCGACATACCGCTGACCGATACAATTGAAGCTGATGAAATGTCGCCAGCCCTTTATATATGCGTCAACCAAAAGGGCTGCGTCACAGTCGGCACCTTCAGGCAGAAAATGGGCGGCGTCTATTACGAGAGTTGTCTCATTATCTTGCGGTCTCCTCAAGTTGTCCCGCGTTTCAAAATCAATGAGACGATATGCACCCTCATAAGAATTCTTCGCGCCTATGTTGGGGATATTGCTGAGCAACCGGTTCAGTTCACTGCGCACAATATATAGGATATGACTGCGTTTCTTTGAACAAGTTGAGTATCTTCGGTCATTGAGGAGCGCAAAGGCATCTATCGCAGTAGCCGTCTTGGAAGCATCTTTCGCCTGATTAGCAATTTGCCGGCACGCCAGACGGAATTCATCAAACGTCCATTGAGGTATTAGTTCGCGAATCATTTCAAAAATCGCAATGCTGTTACCGGGGACAAATCTCTCGTTGATTAATGTCTGTATATCCTCCTCGGATTCAGAGGACAGAGACGGTTCCTGCGAGAAATCACACGGCTCAGTCCCCGCCGGCATAGGAACCGTTGCGCCGAATTTGTCCGTGCAGGTAATTTGCATTTTGCCGGTCGAATCCTTTTCAAGATTGAATATAAATGCTCCGCCGTCAGTATGGCTGCCGCCGCGTGCATTCCAGTATCGGTCGGCAATCGGGCATATTCTTTTGTCATCCCTCGAAAGGCTCAGTAAGGTTGCATCTATGGCTTGTTTTTCCGAACAAATCAGGCCGACCTGGACCTCACCATCGCAAAACGCGAACACCTGTGGCCGAAGCATCGCGGTGTCGGTTATGCCCATCAACTGAAATTTGTTCTCGCGGACAATATTGCGGGCGATGATGAAAAACCATGGGCCGTCGGGCGAGCCGTGTATATGGGTTGCCTGAATGGCCCGGTAAGTTTTTTGTTTTTCCTCACCCAGACGGTCGAAGTCCAGCTCGGTAGTCGGGGCCAGCGCCTCAATGATGTACTCGAGCGGATAGTGGTAAGTCCGATTAAGCAAATCGAAAAGAAGGGCGGAGACTTCCGTATCGGTGAGAAACTGCGGATATATATTTCGCTGCTTTAGATATTCGGTTACGGAATGGTAGTTGGCAAAATCACCGTTATGCACCAGCGCCATATCGATGGCCGCAAAAGGATGCGCTCCGCCGGGATGCCATACGCGACCCTTGGTCGGGAAACGCTGATGGGCAATCCATATGTGGGCACAGAGGTCCTCGATTTTGTAATACTTTACGATGGCCTCAGCGAAGCCTACCACCTTGAGTATCATAATATTTCTGCCGTGCGAGAGCACAAAGGCCCTTTTTTCACCCAGAGATGCATAATATTTCTGATTCAAACTGAAGCTGTTTTGATTGACAAATTCGTCTTCAGCTTCACGGCGGTCAAGCGGTTGCAGGTTGTTTTTCGCAACGAATGAATCAAGCATCTCCGGCTTTACTCGCACGAAGTACCGGCATACGTCCGGCGGCTTTACCTCCAGTCCCGGGATTGATTTCCAGTCGTCTGTTTTTTCGAGCTGACAAGAGACCGCGATATCAAAGTTCGGCGTAATAAATTGTTTCTCTATTTCAGGACGGACATTCTCATCAAGGAACGCCACGTGAAGCATATAATGATTTTCGAGCACCTCTCGGCTGACGCCAAGCTGCTCCGGCACAAATCCAACGGCGGCAATACCTCCGCCTTTGCCATTCCCGCGATTGTGCATCTGTCGGGATGGTTCATAAATGTGTTTGCCTGGCACCGGCTCACTGCAGCAAAAGCCCACAACGCCACAGCCCCCTTCCTCGGCCTCCTTCTTTATCCGCGAGGAACAGTTGAGGCTCTCAACCAGTTGTTTTCTTGAATATGCAAGTCGCTTTATTAATTCACCGTTCACGTTTTTGTCTCCACCTTGTTTGTATAATCAAGATGCATCAAAAGGTCGGTCCGTCCGCGCAGCTCGGTAATATTGCGCATACCGAAGCGTTGAAGAATTCCGACAAGCACTTTACGCCAGGCGTTGTAGAGATTGATAATTCGCTGCGTGCCCCACTCGACATCCATTTTCTTTGACAGTTCAGGGTCAGTTGTAGCAATACCACGTGGACAACCTCGTCCGCTCTCGCACCGGCTGCAACGCACACATCCAAGCGCAACCAGTTCCGCGGTTCCTATTACAACGCCGTCCGCGCCAAGGGCAATGGCCTTGGCAACATCGTGAGCTGAGCGTATTCCGCCGCTAGCTATAAGCGTCACCTTGTCACGGACACCCTCATCCGTAAGGAAGTTGTGGACCTTCCCGATGGCGTATTCAATCGGCATCGCGATGTTCTTCTTTGCTATGTCAGGTGCAGCGCCGGTTCCACCGTACCCACCGTCTATGTGGACGATATGAGTGCCGGCAGAGTAACTACCGATTGCAACCATATCAACATCCGTCGGCGTAGATACTTTCGTTGATATCAAGGCACGTCTGTTAACATGCTTAATCCAGTCGATATGCTTGGCGTGGTCTTCTATGGAATAAACGCTATGGAACGGGAATGGCGAAAACAGCGATATACCGAGCACTGCCTCACGCATCCTTGCCACGGCCGGGGTGTTTTTGTCACCTAACAGGTGGCCTCCGAGACCGGGCTTAGCCCCCTGCGCATACTTGAATTCCACTATCGGCACACGCTGAATCGTCTCCTCGCGCACACCGAAAAGACCCGTAGCAACCTGCGTAATCACGTGGTCATCGTAGGGCCTCATCCGCTCCATATATCCGCCTTCGCCAGTGCAGGTAAACGTATTCCACGCTACCGCTGCCCTGGCTTTTGATAATTGAGTTACATTACTGACCGACCCGAACGACATGCCGCCGCCATACCAGGGAACATCAATCTTTATTTTAGGCCGGCCATCGTCACGCTTATTCAGCGATATACTTGTGTCTATCTGGTCCTCGTCAAGTTTTACGGGTGGTTTGTCGGGAAATTTGAACCTGAGCCGGTCAAATCCGCCGCCGGAATTGCCGTACTCGTAATTGTAACCGTACTCTTCGGGTGGGGTATCGCCGGTTTCAGCCATTTTCCACGTTGCCAGTATCAAATCAGCCGGCCAGCGATAATCGCCAAGTGCCTTATACGCCGGATTTTCTTTAACCTCTAATGCACCCTGGGGGCACTTTGCCACGCAGTAATGACCTCTTTTTTCGCAGGCCGGCCCTATGCACAAATAATTTCTCGGCTCAGCGAAATACTTATAGCCGGGCTTTAGCACATGAACTTTGTATAAACACACCTCGGCACATTTGCCGCATCGTTTGCAGTCAAGATTGCGATGAACGATATACTTAGCAATCTCATTGCGATACCGCGGAGGTGCAGGTTTAATGACCCGTGCTACCTCTTCCTGCAGCACAAGTATCCTGAGCGTATTTTCGGGCAGGATATCCTTAATCGTTTTTTCTTGAACCGAATAGCTTGCCAAAGGTTTCCTCCTCGAGATTTTCGAAGAACATTGCTCGGCCGACGTCGCCTCTGAGACGACGAACCTCACGCATTCCCATCGCGCCCATAACTTCTATTAACTGGTCGTGCCATGCGGCGATGAGGTTGGTCATTCGGCCCACGCCATAATCAAAATCTATCTTTTCCAGCTTTGCCGGACAAACCATTCCCGGCTTGCAACTCTCACAAAGATGACACTCCAGCGATATAAGAAGCGGCAGATTAATTGTTACCAGGTCAGCGCCACATATAATCTCCTTTGCCAAATGCTCCGGCAGCGCCACTCCGCCGCCCGCCATAAGCGTTATCTCATCCCTGATTCCTTTTTCTATAAGGGCCGTATGAATATGACGAGTCATATCCTTTATAAATTGCGGCTTCTTTGTCCCAATTTCATTGCCATTGGTATCCGCTACGAGATGAATCACTTCGATTTCTTCTAATTCAGCGAGCTTAATCACACGCTCAACCCCCTCAGTCGTCAGCTCAACTCTAACAGCCACCACTAGTTGCGGGTGTATTTTCTTGAGTTCTTTGATGCGTTCTATGACCTTGTTGCTGTCGGATATTTCCACCAATCGGGTTTTCCGCAGCACTTCCTTCGGGACATCCGGACTATCAGGTCCTAAATAAAATGCTATGTACTCAAGCTGCTCGTCATCGCCAGCCCAGTGGCAGGAATCAAGTATCGCTATCAAGCCGGTGTTCACAGCAGTCTGTTTAATAATCGCATCAAGCTGCGGCAGCGTGTGCGCAGGAGAAGCCATATCAAATATCAACGGCATCGGAATCGAAACCAGAGGAGGCAAACCCGTCGTTGCCTTTTCTCCATCGACGGCCAAAAACGAAAGCTTTCTACCGATATCCACAGAGGTGCTGATGTACTCTCGCCCGTGAATACCGTCACGGGTTGGCCGAACGATTTCAGACATATCCGTCCACATCGAATCAAAACCTTGGCCGGCAAACGGTCCACGATAACCCGCCCCCGAAACGGGAATTTTCGCAGTCTCAGCCTGAAGCCATGTCGTTTTAATAATATCAGGTGTCCAGTAACTGTTTCCCAGGTTTTCGTATACGGGATTCACAGACATACACAAAAGGCCCTTCGTGCAATCCTGAACGCACGAAAAACATCCCATACAGTCAAAAAACAGGGCGTCTACATCGCTGAGATTGCGAATGTAGTCAGCCTCCTGTTTGTAGCGGTCGTAAACACACGCTTTCTTAACACAGTTGTGACAGCGGGCACAATCTTCCCGCCAGTCCACCACGCCATATTTACCTATACGCGGCCGCCGAGGCGGAACAGGTTGCGTCTTAATATGATATTTTTCCGGCATAATCTCTTCCCGTATTTACAGCCCCGATGCGGCAAGAATCTCAGGCACCACCTTTTCTTTACCACCCGAAAGGATATGTATTCCCTTCACGCCGTCTATCTCTTTAAGCTTTTTGATCATTTCGACGCAAATAGTTAATCCTTCTTTTTTCTGTGCATCATTGCCGCCTGCTGCTTTAAGCCTATCAACTACCGCATCCGGAATACTATAATCAATATACATATCTCGCAGCCTTTCAGTTTCAACGGCGTTATCCAAAGGTAAAACGCTGGCTATAATTGCTGCCCTTCTGGCGATGCCTTCGCTGCCGGCTGCGCCAAGCCATTGGCTAAATTGTTCGATGTCGAATACAGCATGGGTCTGAATAAACTTTGCACCGGCCCCAATTTTTTTGTTGAGCCTCAGCATATTTAATTCCAGCGGTTTCAAAAATGGGTTCGCAACCGCTCCGACAAGCATGGAAAATTGCCCATCTATCTTTGTTCCGTCAGCAAGCACGCCTTTCTCAGACATATTCGTTACAATCTCTATAAACTGAGTCGAATCAATATCATATACGCTTGCTGATTCAGGACATCCTATCAGTGTCTGATGATAACCGGACAGACAAAGCACATTCTTGATTCCCAGGTAAGCTGCCCCAAGCAAATCGGACTGAAGTGCGATGCGGTTCCTGTCGCGTGTAACAATCTGACAAATCGGTTCGGCCCCGGATTTGAGCACTGCGACGGAGGCTGCAAGAGACGACATCGCTACTCCATAATGGTTGTCGGCTACATTAACTGCTGAAAGGCTGTTGCCAAATGCTTTCAATGCCGCTTCGATTACTGAGCCATTCGCGGATGCACTCGGCAGATACTCTGCGGTGACAATAAAATCTCCATTTTCTATTTTCTTTGCGAGTTTGCTGTCGACTTTCATACGAACATGGTCTCCTATCCATTAAGGGTGATGCTTCGGTGGTGTGATTGAGGCAGATTTCTTACCTTGTCAAAAAAATCCTTGATTTCACCAAGGACTTGTTCGGGGTCATCTTCTTTTAAGTTGATAACAGCCATCCGTCCTTTGCCCATTCCAATCTCTTCAAGTAGCGATTCGACAGCTTCGGCTCTTTTTTGTGCCCGCATATTTCCCTCAAGGTGACGGCACTCGTTTTGTTTGCAGGTTACGATTACGACCCCGTCTGCACCGGTCTCAAACGCTTTGACTAAATAAGGGATATCCACTTTTCCAGAACACGGCAAACCGATTGCCTTAACTGCGATTCCGTCCAGTCCGCTACAACCACTTGCTAATTGGTCTTGTTCAAGGCTGTTTGAACAATAAAAAACATACATTTTCAAAGCTCGATTATTCATAAAACTTATCCTTGCGTTTTATCTATTTTGCCTTGTACTATCTCAATTATACGCTTAATACCCCAAATAGACTGCATTATTCGGTTAATACGTGCCATAAGCAATGCTTATGATGGCATTTGAGCTGCTTATATAACACCATACTAAGTTTTCATGGGATATAAAAACCCGTTTTTTCTGATTTAGAATAACTCTTACTAAAAGAGTTACTTATACTGTCTTTCGGGCTTTTTGCATTAAATGTGCATCCGGGAGGATGGTACTGAACACCGATTTTCCTTCTCGACAGTCAGCAGCCTATGAAACACGCCCGGCAGGATTCGAACCTGCGACCTACGGATTAGAAATCCGTTGCTCTATCCAGCTGAGCTACGGGCGCAACAGTTTTAAGTGCTTGAAGTATAAATAGTTTCTGTTTATCCTGTCAACTCTTGAACGGTTCAAAACGACCGAATCCTGCAAAAAGTGTCAGTTGCCCCCAGTCAACCACTTAAAACCCTCATTTTTGGCTAAAAAACTCATTGTAACTCATTTTTTAACAAAGGCATACGGCAAAAAAACCGAGAAAAGATTTGACATAACATAGATAATTTATTAAAATATAACGAGTTACGCAAAAAGTTGTTTCTTTAACCGTATATAACGTGTACATAAGTAGTATGCCCCCTTTTATAGCAAGAAAAGAGGACTGATATGTGGTATGCACGAGCAATAATTGTGGTGATTTTGTCAGCAGCTACGATTAGTCTGACAAGTTGCTTTTCATCTCACCCCAAAGACATAGAAGCATTTCTAAAGCCCTATGAGGTTGACGTAACTGCCAAAAGTTATGCTTTGCAGCCGCCTGATGAGATTGAAATACATTGCTCTAAAGTGCCGGAAATTCACCTGCAACGACAGCCGATTCGACCAGACGGCAAAGTAAGCTTTGAGGGTCTTGGTGAGATAGAAGCGGCGGGAAAAACACCGGAACAGGTTGCGGACATCTTGCGTTCAAAGGTTTTAGAACTTTACACATTGGCAGGAGATAAACCAATTGATGTTCGTGTTGTTGCGTACCGAAGCAAGCTATTCTATGTTTTGGGCGAAGTAGAACGCCCCGGACCAAAAGCTTACACCGGCCGGGATACGACCTTATCAGCTATCGCTGCAGCCAACCCAACGGTCTTGGGGTGGAAAGAACACATCCAAGTGATAAGACCATCAAGCAGCAAAGACAGCAGACCTAAGATTTTTGAATTGAATTTTGACCGCATGATTGCTCATGGTGATGTCAGCAAGGATGTCTTATTGCAAGAGGGTGATATAATATACGTGCCACCAACCATATTTGCTGCTATAGGAAAAAAGGTACAAGAAATCGTGACCCCAATCTCCACCACTGCCTCGACTATTACTGTGATACAAAGAGCAATAGTTGGTCCATCTGGAACACAAAGTGGACCTTAATCTCTTATGTTAGCAGACTTATAGGATGCTGAACTGATAAAGTTAGTCTAAGATTACAAGAGAAGCATAATTATGTCTGTACGGCGTACTTTGAAAATGATGCATTTTGCCAGCACGGCGTGGTTTATGCTGTGCATCGGCTATATTCTGGTTTTAGCACTGTGGCAAGCAGGTGTTAAATGGTGGGTTATATTTTCCGTCTCGGGGTATTCAGCATTACTTATCTTTCTGCTGGTCAGTTTGTATTTATTCGCTATTTTCAGAGGGGTTGACAGCAGTCAAAAAATAGAAGCAGAGCATCCATTAACCAGCACGAACCACTATATGGTGTTCTATGCCGTTACCCCCTTTTTAGGAGGCTTAGCGGGCACTTTAGGAATGATAGGCGAAAATAGAGCCAGTCAATTCCTGCTGGGAATCGCACTGGGGGCTCTGGGGACAACCTTTTTGGTGTGGGTGATTGCCGACCCTGTGACGGGAATACTGGAAATGCTATTGCCGCCTGCAAGCCGAAAACACCGCGATGAACGGCTGGCCCAAGCTAAAGCCCAACGAGAAAAGAAGCAAAAGGAACATGAGCATCTGCTGGCAGAGGTGTCAGAGCAGGAAGAATCAGCTCACCGCGGCTGGCAAGAAGCATTGAAGCCACAAGCTGAAAGACTGGCTGTATTGTTGACAACCGATAGCACCGACCTTAAAGAGGCAGAACGTGAAGCAATCGACGCAGGCGTCAATGCGTGGCAAACCGGGGGATTAAGTTGCATGCGGCGGCTTCACGAGATGGTGATGGATTTATGCAAAAAGAAGCACAAAGACTTAATAGTTGTTGATTACGTTTCGAGCTGGTGGGATGGAATTGGAAGCTGGCGAAATCCGTCTTTTAGTTAAAAGATAAATCGTCTAACACAACAACAAAACCGAGATTATTCTCAAAAGGAGCGAGAGTGGATAAGGCAAAAATTCTATTAATTACAGTCCTTGTTTTATCTATTGCTTCATTTTCAAATGCAAGCAATATCATATATGTGGATGTTAACGGCCCGAACAACCCCGGCAGTGGAACCCTGGAAGACCCGTTCCGCCAAATCCAAGCGGGAATAAACACAGCCAGTAGTGGCGACACCGTCCAGATACAACAGGGCATCTATACCGGCATAGGCAACTGCAACTTAGACCCAAACGGCAAAGCCATCACCATCCGCAGCACAGACCCTGAAGACTCTAATATCGTAGCAAATACAATTATCGACCCAAACGGCACGGGACGTGGTTTCTACCTTCGTAAGGGCGAGGACGCAAACTGCGTCATCTCGGGGCTTACAATAAAAAACGCCCGTATTACCACTGGCTATAATGGGGCCGGCATTTACTGCTTCAACAGCAGTCCGATATTCCGTAACTGTATAATAAAGAATAGCCGCGCTACGGGATCCGGAGGCGGGATTTGCTTCGATTACGGCAGCGCAAGCGTTATTAACTGCATTATAATGGGTAATACTGCGGACTATTATGGCGGTGGTATAAGTTGCAGGTTTTCCTCGCCCCTGTTAATTGGCTGCACTATAAACGGCAATATTGCCTATGGCAGAGGAGGCGGCATCGACAGCGGAGAAAGCGACCCCAACATCATTAACTGCGTCATCATCAATAACTACGCCCCTGTAGGCGGCGGAATCAATTGCTATTATCCGGGCGTTGCCAATGTGATTAACTGCACACTTGCCAACAACTTGGTGGCCTACGACTATGGTGTCGGCGGCGCCGTCTATTGCCAGTATGAAGGCAACGCCAATATCAAAAACAGCATTCTTTGGGCTAATACACAACAACTCGGCCTGGAATATGAAAGTTCGGTGTCCGTTACATACTGCGACTTGCAAGGCGGGCAAGCAGACGTTTATGACCCGTGCGGATTATTGGCATGGGGCCAAGGCAATATAGATATTGACCCGTGTTTTGCCTTATTTGACCTCGACGAAGACCCGAATTTGTGGGATTTTCATCTGCAAAGCGCTTATGGTCGATGGGACCCAAATAGTCAAGACTGGGTTTATGATGTGAATATAAGTCCGTGCATTGACGCAGGAGACCCTAATTCAGATTGGACGGATGAGCCGTGGCCGAACGGCAAACGCATCAATATGGGAGCTTACGGCGGAACAACTCAGGCAAGTATGAACGGCAATCCAGCCGATTTCGATATTAATGGGTATGTCAATTTTGCAGATTTTGCCGAATTTGCCGATAAATGGCTTGCTCAGGAGTCTTGCATTGAAGATTTGAAGGGGGACGGAATAGTCGAGTTTGCCGACCTTGAAATGTTTGCAGAAAACTGGCTCTGGCAGCGGGAATAACTATACCAGAGGTCGATAATTAAAAAAAAAGGCGAAGTCATTTGACTTCGCCTTTTTGCTTTATGTTTACTTAGCATTAGCCAGCGGCATCTTTTTACAAGGTTCTTCGTCTGCGCAGCCAGCCGACAAGGCTTACACCAATACTGCCAAGCAGAATAGCACCCGGAGCAGGAACAGCGGGAATACAAACCAACTGATCCTGCGCTAGACTCGTGCTGTTAGGAAGCGGGCCATACATGTTCAATACATAAACACCATATAGTCCCACAGAAGCATCAGCCTGCCACGCCGCCAAACCTGCACCGACATTGTTTTTGAGCAAGGTCTGATACGCGGAACTGATGTAACCACCTTCTCCTTCCAGACACCATATTGCATTCTGCAATTCAGCAGCCGATGTGTGACGACCAGCATTCGTAGTATAATCGTAACCGGTAAGTGTCCCCTTTGCGAATTGGCTATAGAGCCACGCCGTGCCCTTAGAAAGCGGATCTCCTATCCCTGGTGCGCCGCCCCATACAGCTTTACTATTAAATGTGACATCAAACGTGTTGGGATATGGGTAAATATACTCCTGTTCTTCAATGCAGAACGTCTGGAATGTACCATTGACACCTACGTTCTTTACGGTGCTGGCATAAGCATCCAGAGGATCAAAACCAATAGGCCGTAGAGTAAATTCACCTCCGCGATCTGTCTGATATTGTCCATATCCATAAGATCCCGAATACCCAACTTGAACTGTAGGCACAGCAAATGCTGGTGCTGCTATCAAGGCGCAAATTGTTCCTATAACTATAAACATTAATTTTTTCATATTCCACCTTCTAATATTTGTTTCCAAACTAATTATGTCCCTACATTCCGTGGGATTGGGAATTACCTTTCCCCTCCGTAAAGTCCAAAATCCCTTACAGTGTTCTTCTCCTTCGCAGCCAGCCGACAAGACCTACACCAATGCTGCCGAGCAAAATAGCACCCGGAGCAGGGATGCAGATAGTATCAACGTGGATGTAGTCAAGTTCGGGATCTAGCTGTCCCTCAATGAGAATGTGTATATCTTCCTCGTACGGATTGGGGACAATTCGCCAGCCTATTTCTGTATAGGGGGGGTTAGCTGTAAGGTCGTATACGACGAAAGGAATATCATCATAATCCTTTGGCGAAACAGAAGCACTCGTTATATAGCCTTCAAAACCTAAGTCAACCCAAATTTTCTTATAGTTATTGTAGTTTAAGTAATTAGATATTTTCAAGTCTACGGTAATCCAGTTGTCAGCAGCGAATATGTCTGCCTCAGGATCGTAACTTTGGGGACTATCGGTGGTAATCTGTGCTAACACCCCAATATATTGATTATTGGGATTGGTCATATCTTCTGGAGTTGCTGACCATGAATTTGAGTTTAGCTGAGTTACGTTTGTACTAGTGAATTGCCACAACTGATGCGTCGAGCCTGGAGCACCTTCATCCCACCAGCCAAGGCTTTTGTTGGCCAGAGCAGGTGTGGCTATCAACGCAACCAAAACAATTGTTAAAATTAACTTTTTCATATATATTTTTTATCTTAAGCATTACTAAGGGCGAGGGCTTTCGTCCCTCGCCCTTAGTTGCTTTTTACATTTTAGAATGTTCCTCGTCTTCTCAGCCAGCCGACAAGAGCCACGCCGATGCTGCCTAAAAGGATAGCACCGGGCGCCGGAATAGTTGTTGGCCCTGTGCAATACCAGAAATCAATTCTGTCGGCTTTGTAATGACAATCCGGGTCCAAACCAATGCCGATGGAATCTGGAGAAGTTCCAACAAGGGAGGCAATCACAGCATTATAGTAATTGGAGAGAGGATCAGAGTTATAGCACAAGTCCTGCGGATTATTTACAATTTCCGTTCTCGTTCCAGTTTTCTTTACACGTTCCCAATGCCCAGGTACCCAATGACGATTCCGACCTTGACCCACCCAACTACCGTTCACCCATTCATTTACATAGTAGGTATACGTAGTAGTAACCGAGTGTTCTCCTCCGTGCTGGAGGTCGTCTGTATAGTTGGCAATTGATTGACCATACGCACCCAAGGCGTCGCTGGGAGCCTCGTTATCGGTCCCTCTAAAGCCATAAGATTTTGTCGTCATACCGAGATCTGAAACAGCATGTCCGATGTCGGACTCACTCAGCAAACGGATATGCAGCACGTCATCGGGCTCAATCTGCCAGTCATCGAGGCCGTAAAAACTGAGACCCACCTGTGTAATGGCCTGGCCATCGGGAATCGACAGGTTTACCTTCCAGATGTAATAGTATTTGTGCTCAAGGTCAGAAGACAATGTACCGGGGGCGGTAATCACCGTGGCCCCATCACACTCTGGACAAGTAGACGGCGGCGGCTTTTGACCACAATCACCACAAAGTGGAATAATTCCACCTGTGACATTGGCCTTTGCAAAGGCTGAGAACACCGTCAGCAACAAAAGCACACGAAAGAAACTTATTTTCTTCATAGACACCACCCTTTCTGAGGCATTTTAAGGGCAGGAGTATTCTTGCCCCCGCCCTTAATTGCTTCTTTCGTTTATTTACAGTGCCCTTCGTCTACGTAGCCAGCCGACAAGGCCCACACCAATGCTACCGAGCACAATAGCACCCGGAGCAGGGATGCAGATAGTATCGACGTGAATGTAATCTAATACGGCCGGTGCCGTTACTCCTGAAAGTACAAACTGTATCTTCTCGACCCAGGGATTCGGATATATCCGGTAACCGAAATCAACATTACCCTCTCCCTGAAGCGGTCCAACAACCTTATAGAACACAGTACCGTGATCGGCGGCTGATGCTGAGATAAGAATCGGGTCGGTATTAGCACCGACATCAACCCAAAGCTCTTTATACTTGTTATCATTGAAGTAATTCGGAATTTCCAAATTAACAATGATACCGAGGGGGTTATTTTGGGTCAGTAAGGTTTTTCCATCCCACGTGGCACCGCTTATAGTTGCTAAAACGCTGGTAGAATGAGGATTAAATACAACATCGGGAGCCCATGACCCCTGATTGACGTGACCCGGCGTAAAATCCCAGTATTCATGCGTAGTGCCGGGAGCGCCTTCCTGCCACCAGCCAAGGCTTTGGTTGGCCAGAGCAGGTGTGGTTATCAACGCCATTAAAACAATTGTTAAAATTAACTTCTTCATAATTATTATCCTTTAATCCTTTCTCTAAAAAAAATCAGGAAATTTTATAACACAAACGATTCAAACCTGAGAAGTATTTCGCGAATACACTTCTATGAGTTTGAAAGACCTTTCTCAGGTTAGGATGGGCGGGCCGCGGGGAAGATTAGCAAAAATAAATGCAGGTGAGAATAAAACAAACTGCTCGGTTCTAGAAGCCAAGCAGGTAAAAAACAGACATAGGCCCCTGCGCGCGGGGGCAATGGCAGGTTGAGAGAGAGATATATGATGTGTGTCTTTGTGAAAATAACAACTCTTAGCAGCCGGTATTCCGGCTAAATGGTGAAGCAGGCCTATGTATTGCGTGCCTTCAATATCACTACGCAGCCGGTTAGAATTTTCAAGGTAATATGGATAAGTAAGTTCTGCAGATAATTGTTGCTGGCTATAATTTCTGTGGCTAAGCCGTAGAGCTAATTGGGGAAGAGCCTGAACACCAATTTGACCTGCCCATAATAGACCAGCCAAAGCTGCCAGCCAAACCCGGCGGTCCCTGACCAGCGAAATACAAAGAAATCCGGACAGAACCATAAAAACCGCCGCCGGTACCGCAGGCAAAGGTTTTACATAGTTGCCCTGGGCATTGCCCAAAACTACAAAGCTTGCCGGTGGCTGTAAGAATTCCCTGCCGAGATTAGCCAGCTTGGCGTCAATGGGTCCGACAACTTCCTCGGTAGGTGCTATTACGGCTGGGGTGTCCGAGGCCGTCTGAACGGTAGGTACAATGATATTATCGGCTGCTACCGTAGGCGCCCCACTTGCGGCCGTAGCTGCTAATAGCAACATCACTATAAAAAGCGGTTTGTTTATTTCCAAAAACACTTCCTGACCCTTCTCCAATCAAGGGACTCGCAAACTTAAAACAGACATTAACCGTTATTCAGTCCGTTGGTTTTCACAGGCACGTACAGTCCTCCACGATTTTCTGGCAGGATCCCATCCTTACCAATTCCTCTACGCGGTGTAAGCCATACGATGCACAACAGAAGCCATAGCTTAGCAAAATATTGGTTATGAATCAAGCATAAAAGTAGTAAAATCAAAAATTTCTGAAAAAAATGTGATTTCCCCAATCTTCGCTGCGCATAGAGTATTGGTAAATGCCCCTCATCTACCACTTTTGGGGTAGACCAAAAGTAGAAAGACTCTCCAATAGTGCACATTTCTAAGATTGCTTACGAGGGAAATGAATGGAAGGAAATGAGATGAAAATGAATGGAAGGAAAAACGAAATAAATTAGAATCAACAGTTAATCAAAAGCTATACTGTTTAGTTCTCTTTCTCACATATTAGGTGGAGCAGATGGCTCGTTGAATTGTTTTATGTCAACAATGGGAATAGGAGAAGTGATTTCCGATCCGGCAGAAAACTTAGCGGCCTGGTCCACAATTTTTAGCAACATCGCAATTTTATTTTTGACGCGGATTTTTCGGTAAATATTTCGCAGATGAGTTTTTGCGGTCCCACTCTTCATCTTTAACTCTCCTGCTATATCTCCATTGTTGAAACCCCTGCAAACAAGTTTAGCCACCTGAAGCTCGCGGGGACTCATGTGGTAGCGTTTTTGAACGTAAGCCCAGTGCTCTTCATCAAGCAAGGTAACGTCAGGACGACTATAAAAAGAGTCATCGGGAACGATTCTTTTTCTCTTATCTTCCTTTTCTGAGTATGATGGTAAAGGCATGTTAACCTCCTCGAGATAATTCTTCAAGCAGACGCTGTGCATCTGCTAAATCTGCGGCAGATAAACTACTGGTTTTAGTATTCAACTCCAAAGTTTTCTTTAAGTTTTCAATAGCTTTGTCTTTTTGTCTAAGGCTCGCTAAGGCCCTTCCTAAATGTAAATATGAGGCTGTTGCTGCGGGCGTTCCATCAGGATACATTTCCAGACATCTGGTGAAATCCTGAACCGCTTTATCATATTGACCAAGTTTATAATACACCACACCGCGGGTATCAATAAGGTCGATGTAGTCAGGAGCTATTTTCAAACCACGCTGAACAAGCTCAAGGGCCTGCTGATATTTACTGTTCTCTTCACACAGTATCCAGGCCAGATTATTGATGGCGATTACATCATCAGGTTGAAGTGCAAGAATCTGCTGGTAAAGTACCGCTGATTCTGCAGGCCGGCCGGTAGTTTGTAATAGCATGGCGAGGGCACCCATAGCTTCGATACAATTAGAATCATTTTCCAGCGTCATCCGAAGTATATCTTCAGATGTTTTTTTAGCCTGGCTGTTTTCAGTGGCTGCCAGGTCACCGGCAATAGCGATTGGTGTACGAGTATCCTCCGGGTGGTTTTGGCACCAATGTGAAACCATCTGGATTAACTGGTTCCAGAGTTGATCATCTTTGAGTAGCCGAGCTTGTGCTAATAATGGAGCCGGGTCATTCGGTTCAGATTGATATAGCGAGTTAAAAATCTCTTGAGCCTCCGGCTTGCTGCCGTTCTTGTGCCACGCTACAGCAAGGGCAATATTTATTTTTCGCTCATCAGGGGTGCCGCTACAAAAGGCTAATTGTGCTTTGAGAAGATTTACGGCTTCCTGGAACTGGTTCGCAGCCAAATATGTATTGGCCAGATATACCACCACATCAGCATCATTTGGATCGAGCTCTCGCAGAGCCTTGATGGTTGGAATCGCCAAGGCCGGTGATCGCACTGCCTCTGCCCGTGCCTTTAACAAAAGTAATGATTTCTCATTAGGCTGATAGACAAGGCCTTGTAAAGCAATATCCATCGCTTTAGTCGGCTGTCCTTGCCGAAGGGCAATTTCACCTAACAGTATCCAAGCTTGAGCAATTTTAGGCTGGTCTTCGGTTATTTTTTGGAGAATACTGGTAGCCAGTGCAATACTTGGAGCAGTTCCTTCAGTAATAAGTAGAGAACGTGCTTTGAATAGACGCAGTTCAATATCCTCTGGATTTGATGTTAAGGCCTTATCAAGAATATTTTCACCTTCGCGTACTGTGTCGCGGTC
>JBAPXT010000248.1:0-5153 GCA_049284355.1 Sedimentisphaerales bacterium | reverse complement strand
TTTGGGAATTATGTATTTGACAAAGCAATGAGGTTTGAAGGAGAAGATGTTTATGGGAGAAGTAAATTTGCCTGATTTTTTGACGGGTTTATTTTTTTTGATATATGTTTAGGTGTAATAGCAATGGGACTTTGGACTAACTGGCTTAAAAATAAAGGTTAGCTTTGTTAAGTGTATAATTCCGTGAAATTTTTTTTATCCCTTTAGCTATAACGGCTTAACCAAAACCGCACCCCCTGAAAACCCCAAAATTTTCGCATCAAACGCGCATGTTCGCCCTATTAATGGGAGGGAGTCTGTTTTCGAAAAGCTATGAAAAAACAAAACACGATTTTTACTTTTCACTTTTATCTTTTTACTTTATGTCCGTCGTCTGTCCTCAGTTTTTCATCTTCTGTCGGCTGTCGTCTGGTGTCTACTGGGGGTCCTCTGTGACCACCAGTTATTTATGCGAAACGAACCCAATTTCCGAAAAAGTCAAATGTTTATAACAGTAGTTTCAACAACGACTTACAACGAAAATCGCACAATGGACACTTGGTCAAAACAAACCCAATCAAACCCAATTTCAAAAGACCGGCGGGTTTTCGGATTAAGACAATAACTTCGCTTCGAGATTTTGGGCAAAGATTTTCAAGTTGTGGCTGTTGAGAATACGAGTAAAATGGGGTGGGCAACGGGAATTTGCGTGTTAATACCTTTGGACACAGCATGAGTCTTAATAGTATCAAAACTGGTTTCATCAAGTATCTTTGCTCCACTGAGTGTTTTGGAAGCAAGAATAAGAGCATTGCATCGATATTGATTCTTCTGATATGGCTTACTGTCGTTATTGTTGTCAGCACCTATCATGAAGTTTGGAGAGACGAAGTCAGAGCTCTATCAGTTGCTATAGAACCTGCATCATTCTGGGAACTGCAATCCACCCTAAAATATGAAGGGCATCCGATTCTCTGGTATCTGCTCCTGAGGGTAGCGTTCTGTGTTATGCATACGCCTGTGGTGCTCAAAGTCGTCAGCATTTGTGCGGCTTTTGCAAGTGTAGTCATTTTCTATCGGTACGCTCCCTTTCCTGTTTGGCAGAAAATTCTTTTTATCTGGAGTGTGTTACCAATTTATGAATACTGTATTATGGCCAGGAACTACGGCATCAGTATGCTTCTATTCTTTGTTTTCGCAACGCTATATACACAAAGGCAAAAGAGACCCATCTTTACGGCTTGCGTTCTTGCCGCTCTGGCGAATACAAATATTCATTCCTGTATCCTTACCGGTGTGCTGGCCGGGATGTGGTTATTTGACGCCGTAGTTATTGACCGTCATTTACTAAATTCCCGCAGCGCAATAGCTCTTATATCCGCATTTGTGATTATTGGAGCGGGGATATTGTTCTCTGTTATTACTGTTCTTCCTGCCCAGGATATTTTAGTAAAACCTCTTTCTCAGATTGCTTCAGAAGCCATACAGGCACTTTATGCTAATATCATACATCCGGGAAAACACTTTAACACAGTATTTCCCGGTTTGCCGGGCTCAATGCGCGACGTTTTGCTGCTGGGGCTGGTTGCGGGCCTGCTCATTCGTCCCCAGGCGGCCGTTTCATTCTTTGCGGGCGTTGTTTTGCTGGGAACCTTTTTTTCAACTGTTTACCCCAGCACATTGCGTCATCAAGGAATTTCCGCAATATTCATGATTTGCCTTTACTGGATTGTTTATCAGCAAATAACAGACAACGCAAAAAACAAGCTGAAACGGTCGCTTAACTTTATACATAAAGTATCCGTTTATGCTGTTCTATCAGCAATTTTTGCCATCCATATTGCAGGAGCTGCCTATAAAATTGGTATAGATATATCTAAAGAAAAAAGCTCGAGCAAAGCCTTCGGCAGCTTTATTATGGCACATCCTGAGTATCATGATGCGATTATTCTGGGCGAGCCGGATTACAAACTTGAGTCTTTGCCTTATTACGTGCCCAACCTAATATACATACCCCGCGAGAGAAGGTTTGGAAATCGAGTAATGTTTCCCCTCGCGAGCAAAGCAAAAATGTCATTGGGTGAGTTCCTGAATATTGCGCAACAGGTTAGAAACAGTAAGGGGGCCAAAATGCTCATGGCTATAGGGCATTTAGATTTATTCAATCAGCAGCGATATAAAATATCGTACTATGATAAGATATTCACGTGGTCTCCTGAAGAATTAACTGCCTTTAAATCACAAACAACTAAAGTGGCGGAGTTTAAAAAAGCAATTGGGGACTAAAACTATGAAATATATCTCCTGAATTAGCGAGTATAGTGAAGCAGGCACGCGGTTCGCGGGATTATTGAGCAGGAGGTATTACGGGAAAGAAAACCAACGTAACAATCCCCGTTCCCCGCTTGCGCGAGGACAGGCTGGGCAAGCAAGGCTAACCGCTGTTACAAAAGATTTATTTTTCGGATACAGCCGGTCACAAATTTGCCGGTAGCGTTTTGATTTTTACGGTCGCGGGTTGCAATGCCGGAGACGTTGCGGTCAAAGTGATTTCTCCCGGTTGCTGAGCGGACTGGACAATGATTTGCGCCAAGCCGTTGAAGACTTTTCGTTTCCAGGTTTCGGCCGGGATAAAAACCTTAACTACTCCAGGGTCGATGTTCAGGTTTTCCCATTGCTGCATTTTCACAAGGGGAGTTCCGATGGCCGTGTAAATATTTTTACCCGATTTTAAGATGCTATGGTCTAATTTATAATCCTGATTTGGTGCATTATGCTTAATATCGCTCGCTACCAAATGGCCGTTAACATAGATAGTTTGATTATCACAGATGCTTTTTGTGAATAAAGTAACGGCAGTATTGTCGGTAACGGCTGGCAATTGAAATGAGCCACGAATAATAATCAGGGTGTCTTTCATCGGCTTATTTACTTCTTCGGCCTGTTTGAAGGCGGGCCAATTTGAATCAGCAAAATCATAAGCTGCCTGCGGGAAGTCCTTTTTGGCGGTGGTGAAAGACATTTTTAATTCTTTAATTTTTTCAATTCTTGTGGTATCGAGAAACTGGTCTGGTTCGTGGCTTGCGGGGTCGCCGTTACCAACGCCTAAGATTTTTCCGGAGCCCTGAAGATTGAATGTTATTTCATTGCCAGCAACGGGAATAATTCGTCCTTTATCGTCTTCGACCTGGACAGTTATCACTGATACATCTTTGCCATCAGCTTTGATTGAATCGCGGTTGGGAATCAGGCGGATTGCGGCAGGTTCGCCTGTAGTTTCGACCCGTTCGATAAGAACTTCCTGGCCTTCCTTGAAACCTTTTGCAAGAAGCGTTCCGGGCTGATAGGCTACTTTCCATTCGAGATGGGAGTTTTTCTCCATAGTTTTTTTGCCGAGGGACTGGTCGTTAAGGAAAAGCTCGACTTCGTCGCAAGTGCTGAAGCAGACGACGTTGATTTCCTGGCCTTCTTTGCCCGGCCAGTTCCAGTGCGGGTATATATGGAGGACGGGCTGGTCGGACCACCAGGATTTGAGGTAATAGAAGGAATCCTTTGGGAAGCCGCAGGTGTCGAGTATGCCGAACTGGGAGCTTATAGCGGGGAATCTGAGGGGGTTGGGTTCGCCACGATAGTCGAAGCCTGTCCAGTAAAACGGGCCGGCCAGATACGGGCGCTGGGCATAGTGCTTCCAACCAGTCTCCATATTTCCGCCCGATACATTTTCTCCGCCCTGGTCACCCAGTACGGGGGCCATGTGGCCGACGGCTTTATCGTCGAAATAGACTCCACGAGTAAAGCGTGTTGTGGTTTCCTCGGTGCCCATACCCGGTTGCTCGGGAAATTTTGCGTGCTGCTCGTCGGTGTTTTTGCTGTGGATGTAGTTGTAACCCATAACGTCAATTACCGTGGAGATACCATTGCCCCAGCCGCCGCTGATAGCGGTGGTGATGCGTCGGGTCGGGTCAAGGCGCATGGCATAGTCCTGCATTGTCGAGGCGATGCGGGCGCCTTTGATGTTTCCTTCGATGGTCCATTCCTCATTGCCGAGCGACCAAGCGATAACGCAGGGGTGGTTGCGGTCGCGCAGAATCAGCCTTTCGAGCTTGCTGGTAATTTGGGGGGTGGTGCCCATCAGGCGATTCTCGTCGAGAACCAACATTCCGAGGCGGTCGCAGGCGTCAAGCAATTCGGGCGTGGGCGGATTGTGCGAGCAGCGGTATGCGTTTGAGCCCATTTCCTTAAGGCGTGCAATACGGAAATACTGGAGTGCATCTGGTATTGCGGCACCGACGCCTGCGTGGTCCTGATGGTTGTTTGTGCCTTTGAGTTTTACGTGTTTGCCGTTGAGGAAAAAGCCTTCATTCGGGTCGAAACGGACAGAGCGGATGCCAAAAGTAGTCTCGTAATTATCAATTATTACGTCTTTCGAGTGCAAAGAGGTGTTCAGTTTATAAAGCGATGGAGATTCGAGGGACCAGAGGTTCGGATTTTTGACTTTCATTGTGGAACGATATTCTTTCGTTTGGCCTGGTTTGAGTGTGAGCTTTTGCAATTTTGCTTTTGTGACCTGTTTTCCGGCGGGGTCATTTATGATTTGAAGGATTTCAAAGTCAGCTTCTTTCTTACCTTCGTTGACGACGGTTGTATCGGCAGTAATTGTGGTTGAATTATTGCCGATTTCGGAGGTGACGAAGGTGCCGTATTGGGCAACGTGGATGGGCGGTGTTTTTGTAAGCCAGACGTGACGATATATGCCAGCTCCTTCGTAAAACCAGCCTTCCTCCATAGTGGCGTCCACACGAACCGCAACGATGTTGTTTCCACCATAATTGAGATAGTCTGTTATATCGTAGCGAAAGCCGTTGTAGCCGCTGGGTTCTCGGCCGAGGTAAAAGCCGTTGACCCAGACGATTGAGTCGCGAAAGACGCCATCAAATTCGATGCTGATACACCTGCCAAGGTCCGATTCTGGAATCGAAAATGATTTTCTGTACCAGCCGACACTGGTTTCGGGGAAATTTCTGCCGATTGCTTTGTAGCCGTGGCTGTGGCTGCCTCTGCTGTCAAATGGGACTTCCACTGCCCAATCGTGAGGAAGGTCGAGCAATCGCCAAGTGCGGTCATCGAAATTTAGCGAGGCGGGCCCGTCGCCGAAACCGGTTTTGGCGAAATAT
>JBAPXT010000247.1:0-1678 GCA_049284355.1 Sedimentisphaerales bacterium | reverse complement strand
AGGTGATGCCAGGCGCCCCTACGCCAATGCCGCGGATATGCTTCCCGGTCGAGTTGGCAAATTCCAGCAATTTTTCGATGATCGTGACGAGTAGCCCGTAGTGGATTCCCCCGGACGAATCCTGCGGCATGGTCGCTTCAGTCAGGACAGTTCCCGACAGGTCCGCCACTGCACCGGTTAAACCGTTTTCATTCATGTCTACCCCGATAACCAGGTGGCTTTCAGCATTGAATTCAAGAAGAGGTCGCCGCCGTCCCCCGCTGAACTCTTTTTTCCCGGTCGGTCGAATCAGATCTTCAGCGATCAATTCATCGGCGATCCGTATGACCGTCATCAGGCTGACCTGGAGGGTTGCTGCAATTTCCGTTCGGGCGATGGGACCTTCGCGGCGAATAATGTCCAGCACGGCAGAACGGTTAATGCCGCGCATTTCGGTCGCAGTAATTGTAGGCGCGAGTCTCATATTGGAGTCTTTTTGCTTAATACTAACATCAAGTTACAATTATTCACTATGTGTTAATAAGTATTATATGGAAGAGGATTATTTAAGTCAAGAGGCGGCGCGTTTGTATTAGGGCATAGTTCACAATTTAATGAGTTTGGACCTCGTCAAGAGCAAATTTCTGAAGTTCGGACTTAAGTTTTGGACAGGGTAATGGATCAAGGATGTAAAGGAGAGCAAGACAGCCTGGGAGATTTTCTTAATATTGCTCATTAGAAAGGAACCATTTTTGCCTGAGGAAGATGAACAGGCCGGAATAGCGCTTCCATTTCTTGACTTTCTTTAGGTCATGGGTACCTGGGACAAGATCTTAGTCAGGGATTTGTTGCTCTGCGGCCAAAGGTTCTCCTTACTAGGCCTAAACCCAACATCCGTGACATGGGGGGCAAGATGCTGAAGGTTATGTCTCGCAGCTGCCATGATCAGCCGGGCAGCTAAGTTAGTGGTGTTCACCGATACTATTGGCGGCTCCAGCGAAACAGCGACTACAATACATCCACGTCAAGTTTTGAAACGCAAACCCTGATGCTCAGTGTTATCCGATAGCAGGGGGAAAAAGTTGAGCATCATGTTAAAGCTGAGGCCGTCCAGTTTATACTATCTCCGCTTGTTCCCTTTATTCCCCCATCATTATGGCCGGAGGTAAATAAAATGAAACGACGCTGGACTGTCGACGAGTTGACGGAGCACTGGACTCTCCTTCCAATAGCGCTATGAACGAAGATTTTGGGGTCTTTTTTTAGTAAGTTATTTAGTGGCTATGCGCATTATCGCTTACCACCCCCTACCCTTCTGCAGATCTATATTTCACTTCCACTTGACAGATAAAAGAAAAAAATCAATAGGATTTCGGCGAGTGGCCAAAGTCATATTGACTGGGTTATTTCAATTCTCAATTATTGCAAAGGTCTATTATCAATAGTTATTTTAAGCAGTTTTTATGATCTGTCAATAGCGTATTTCCTCTCGAATTGGCGCGCGGAAATCGTAAATTAGTTTTCGGGCGTAGAATTTTTGTGGAGATGCAATGACATATTATATTTTGATCTTCTTGAAATACACGCTGCCTGGGCTTGTGGTAGCAGGTTTTGCAGTATGGCATTTATGGCGACGAATATTTAGCAAGAGGCAATGATTGTTAAAAAATTTCAGGATTCATATTGCATGCCTATTGTG
>JBAPXT010000246.1:0-2180 GCA_049284355.1 Sedimentisphaerales bacterium | reverse complement strand
ACATTAAATGCCTAATAATAATGATAATGTAAAACTTAATGAATCTACTATGAAGAAAGGAGGCATTAACAATCCACCAACTGTTCCCAGACCTTCCGAACCTCCGAAACCCTTAAATCCAAACCCTACACCAAAAACCACTCCCGAGAATACCAAGTCAAACATACCTTGCAATAAATAATGTTTATTCCAAATGTATTTATTATCGAGTCTCTACAATTTACAGATGAAAAAGATGATCGATACGAGGGAAAGTTTTTGTCTCACATATTACATTTGGGAGGTAAAAAATCAAAGTATTATTACATTAGAACCTTAAAAGAGCTTATGGAGGTTCTTAAGATTTTCAAGAGAAGCCGATATCGCTATTTACACATTTCATGCCATGGCAATGATAATTATATTTATACAACTTTAGATAAACTATCTTTTTCCAATTTTAGCTCTATTATTAAGCCCTATTTAAAGAAAAAGAGATTATTTATTTCTGCATGTTCGTCAACAAACGATCAATTGGCAAGTATGATAATGCCTTTGTCCGGATGCTTTTCAATAATTGGACCATCTGAGGACATTGCATTTAATGATGCCGCAATTGCCTGGGCTGCCTTTTATCATCTAATATTTAAAGAGAACCCAAGATCAACAAAAAGAAGCATTATTAAGCCAGCTTTAACAAATATTTCTAATTCTTTTCGTATCCCCTTTAATTATTATTCAACTGATAGTGGCTACCCAATCGGGTACAAGAAAATAAAGATTTCTCCAACTATCACTACTGCCTGAATACGTCCCCTCCCTTAGCCCTGTTTTTGCCTTCCCTTCGTCAATGTAGTAATATGGAAATAGAAAATACTGCAAGTAAACGACCTGTCTTTATCATTCGGCGGACAGGAACTGCTCGACGAGATCAGTTTCAACATCCACAGCGGGGAGCGGATCGGGCTCGTTAAATCAATAAGTGCATTATTTGTTTCAGGCATTGGAATTTCGGTAATTTGAATTTGTTTAGCGTTTAGAGTTTAGTATTTTACCTGGATTGACTTTCCCCCACCCAGATTATAGGATTAACACATGAAAAAATATATTTGTCTGATATTATTAGTTTTGTCCACAGCGGTCACTGCCGGCGCCACCACTCTCTGGGGGACAACCGGAGACGATGTCGTCAACGGCGGAACGCTGGTCGCCCAGAATTTTGATTACAATCCCAAATGCAGCACCAAGCTGCAATTTGTCGTGTCTAAGACAACCGGCTACCGCTACCTGGCAGACATACTTTCCGGGCCGGGGATCGCCCCCGGCGTCCAGAGCGGCATCAATGAGAAAGGGCTGGTCGTCACCTGCGCCGCCGTTCCGTTCATTAAACCATCGGCTACTGCCGAGGCCAGGCCCGGTTTTGCCGAGTGGGTGCTCAGCAGTTATGGTTCGGTCGACGACTTGCTGGCCGACAAGGACAAGGCGGGCGACTTCGCTCCCGGTTATTATATGATCGCCGACAGCGGCAAGATCGCGCTGATCGAGATCGCCTCCCGGGGCCAGATCAATGTCCAGGAAGTGACCAGCGGCGATCTCTGTTATTCCAAGAACTATATCGCCTACAGCCGGATCAAGGAGCTGATGGCCGGGCACCCCGGGCTCTTCGGCCTAGACGACCTTGTCACTTACAGCCAGGATCGGCATAACGGGCCAAAGAACAGCCTCTGGCGGACAGGGACCACGCAAACCAGCGAGAGAACGCTGGCGACCTGGGTCGTCAGTCTGCCGGACAGCGGCGCGCCGCAAGCCTATATCAGGCTCGCCAACACCAACGAGGGAAAAAACGGACGCCTGACGCTCGACGATAATTTCTGGAGCAACCAATCGGCCGGTGATGTCTCCTTCAACGTGCCGAGCGAATAACCTCCACTACTTTATCCCGCCCCTTCTCTCCCCTGACAATCCGCAGTTGCCTTTTCTTGACGCCGAAGTGATCGGCCAGGACTTCAATTAGCAGGTCGTTGGCTTTACCGTCGACCGGCGGGGCGGTGAGATAAACTTTCAGGCGCCCGGCTTCGGCCACAACTTTGTTTTGTTTAGCTCTGGGAATAACACGAACATTTACGATCATTTGAGATATTGGTCGAAGAATTTGACGGCGCGCTGCATGAGAAGAGGCCAGAGCGGGCCAAACTCGTGGC
>JBAPXT010000245.1:0-10040 GCA_049284355.1 Sedimentisphaerales bacterium | reverse complement strand
CAGATTAACCAGATTACGCGGGAAATTTTGGCGTTGTAAAAGGATGCGGTTTGGGTAAAATTGTAAAACAAGAAAAAGAGAAATTGTGAGAATGATAAGTTTCTTCCGTGAGAACATTTTTTCATCTCCTTCCCCCAGATAAAAATTTTTTCTACCCTCGTTTTCTTAGAAACAATCCCCCCAAGCTGAATAGTAATATAGTCGCCGGCTCAGGAATAGCTGAGGTTACATGAGCATTAATGAAATACCCCCCTCTTTCACCGTGCACACGTAAATGATTTGATTGCCAGTCTTCCAGAACCGGTGCGGTTGTGGGCAATGCGTCGCTAGAAAAAACAGTACCGGTTGGGTCATTAAGCTGCCAAGTAATACTATCAACAGAAGTTCCATTAGAAAGATCCAGATTGTTATAACTGTCTATCCAGTAGATGTCTTGGCCTGACGTATTGTTATTAACAATTCCGACAAGGAAATCAACATTAGCCGGATCTGTTTTGAATTCAAAGTTGCTAACAGTCAATGAGGTGCCAGATGGTGGACTATAGTGATAATAATGTCCTACAACTGGATCAAGTGGACTTGAATCAGGAGTTGTGGATTCGTAGGTGTAATAGCCGGTTATGATGTCTCCGGCATTGATTTGGCCTTCAAGGTAATTGCCGCTGTCTTCGACGGTATCGACGACGGCCTCGATGTATATGGTTACAGGATAGCCCTTCGCCAGCGGTGCACCAGCCAGAAGAACCGCTGCCATAAACAATAAACCCGCAACTTTCGCTTTCATAGAACACCTCTTTCCCATTGGGGGATTATTTTATTGTTATATTATACCATACTTTCCGGTTTAATACTACAAGTAAGATGCGCAAAAGGGCTCAAGTGTTCCGTTAATTTTTCCTAAATCTGCAAAAAAAGCCAAGAATGAAGAAATTTTTGAGGCCAGCCATCGACATCCAGAGCTAATGAATGTCTAAAGCCAGCACTAATGTCGTTTATGTCTTCAAGATAATCTGAAGGAGAGTTCATATCGCCTTTGTGAACGCGTGCGAGTGTCCATTGGTAGTTCACTGTATCTCCAACGCCAAGCTGGTAGTATCCGTTATCGCCGCAGGCCCATGGTCATTTATTTTGTGTAAGAACAAGTGTATGGTCTTCCCCGCCTGAAACCTTTATAGCTTTTGCCTTTTCTTTCCAGTCGGCGAAAGTTAAATTAGTGATAAGGATGATTAGTGAGGTTGCGGGAACGATAAGTTTCTTCCGTGAGAACATTTTTTCATCTCCTTCCCCCTAACAAAAATTTCCAACTACCATCGTTTTCTAAACAATAACGTACCTAAACCAAACAAAACAATCGTTACCGGTTCTGGAATAGTTGAGGTTACATGGGCATCAATAATATAGCCGAGTCTTTCACCGTGCATATGTAAATGATTTTATTGCCAGTCTTCCAGAAACGGAGCGGTTGTTGGCAGTGCGTCACTTGAAAGGGCATTGCCGGTAGGGTCATCAAGCTGCCATGTGATGCCATCTACCAGCGTACCATTAGAAAGAGGAACATTATTATTGCTACTAAACCAGTAACTATCATTTCCTGAGGGCTCGTGGTTCTCAACACCTATGTGGAAATAGATATTCGTGGGGTCTGTTTTGAATTCAAAGCTGCCAACAGTCAATGAGACGCCAGAGGGTGGACTATAGTGATAATAATCTCCTACAATTGGGTTTGTCGGATTTGAATCCGGCGTTGTAGATTCGTATGTGTACCATCCTGTAATGACATCTCCGGGATTGATTTGACCTTCGAGGTAATTGCCGTGGTCCTGAACAGAGTCAACTACAGCTTCAATCTGTATGGTTATAGGGGTCGCATGGGCGGGCAATGGCCAGAAAACCAGCCCGTATATCGCCAGTACGATTGCTATGATTCTTTTTGCTTTCATTGTTTCCTCCTTTCAATCGGAGAATTGCCCTGTTGCTATATTATACCATAGTTTCCGGTTTTATTCAATACTACTAATAAGATGCGCGAGACCGCTTAACTGTTCCGTTAATTTTTCCTTAAATTCATAAAAAATCACCAAAATGAGGGGAATTTTGAGGCTGGCAAAACAAAGCCAATTCACAAAGGCAGGCTTTCTATGGATTTTTGTTGAGGACGATGGTCTCGGTTGGGCCGAGGAGTTTGTATCGTATTCCCCGCCAGCAGATAGTTCTGCCAAAAGCGGAAGAGATAATAAAGAACAGCAGCAGTAATGACCATGCCCAGAAGAAAAGGATGTCAGCGGCGGCAACGGCCCTCATTGCTCCCCTCGACTCCGCTCGGGACAGGCGTCGCTCGTATTTGAGCAATTTGTAAGCCATTTTCTGGCGCAGGACAGCGCGGACAAACTGAGCGGTGAAAAACAGGACAGGGACAGCGACAAAAATTGATAATTGGTAATTGGTAATTGATGATTTAACTGCTGCGTAGAGGGCGATTGCGCCGCCGGCCCATAAGCCAAGTATCGAATATAGACTGCTGGATAATCCAAACCACCAGGTTCTGGGGGTACTTACACGGGTGATTAAAAATTGTCGGCGGCCAAATTCGAAAAGCTCGCCCCAAGTGGTGGAAGCATAGGAAGCCACCAGACAAGCAGGGACAAAAACTACTTTTTTGTGAGCTTTTTTGACGGCGTAGCTAAGCGACAAATCGTCACTTAAGGCTTTTGGCCAGATTTTGTCGAGGCCCACCTCTCTAAAGACATCAACGCGGATAGCCATAGACCCGCCCCAGGCCTGATTGAAGATGGTGTTACCAAGCAATTGGGCGATTTTGGCATTCACAGCCGACAGGGCCAGACTGGCCAGATTGTTCTTTTTGGGCACATACCAGCGATAGCCGCTGGCGGCGCCACTTTTCGGGTATCGAAGAGGATAAACTATGTGGCTCAGCCAATCGCTGCGGACACAGATGTCGGAATCGGCAAAAGCCAAAACCTCGATGTCGCTGCCAATCCTCTGGTAGCAGTAAAGCAGATTATGGATTTTTTGACTGCAGGATTGAGCCTGGCCGGCCACTAACACTTGTACGTCGTCAGTTTTTGAGCTTTGGCTCAAACGATTTTTCAATTCGCATAATTGGGCATAGGCCGGGTCTGTCTTGTCGGCGACCACAAACCACAGCAGATAATTTTCGTAGTCCTGATTAAAAAATGATGTGATATTTTCCTGGAAGGCAGAATCCAGACCCTTACACGGTACGATTAAGGCCGTCCGGGGACGATATGATAAACGCTTCTTTTTGTATTTGGTCAGCACATAACGATAATTTTTATATGTCTGGAGCGAAAAGAGTAACTGCGACAAAATCAGCACCAGAGCTATATAGTAATACCAATCCATTGAATTATTTCCAGAGTTCAAGGTATAGAAGCTAACGGCACTATCGAGTCAATCAGCGTCTCAACAGTATAAGATTTTGCCATGTTGATTGGAAGCAAACAGCCGTGATTGTGGTCTGAGGCGATGATTATAAGATTCTCACCAGCTCGGCTCCATCCCTGCTGCTGTGGTTGATGACCGAGGATGAAAATGTCAATGTCAAAGAGCGCGGCCATTTTGTCGAGTGTTTGCTGACTGAAGTTTCTGCCCCAGGTCAAAAGATAAGCTGAACCTGGTTTTTCACAATCATTGTTTTCCAGATGCCTATCCAAGACCTGACGGTCGAATTTGTCCACGAAACGGTCGGCGGGCAACGAGTGCGACAGCCAAATTCTATTTTCGCACCTTGCCGCCAAAGGTTGTGAAAATAGTAATTGTTTTATCGCCAGTTCGATGTCGGTGCCGGCCTGCTGGAATTCCCGCTCCAGAGCCAGACGCATTGAGCGATTCATTTCCCTGCCGTCTTTCATAACTTCACTATTATTGATAAAGGTGATATCGTGATTTCCCATAATAATGTGGACGCGGTCGGGGAAGCTCAACTTATAGCGGACAACATCGAAGAGCAGTTTGTAGGATAAACACCCCCCTTCTGCATCTTCCGGGCCTCCGTGTATGATTTCCTGCAGGAGGATATGCGTGCCGGGATTATTGGCTAAATCGGCGAAGGCAACTATTCTTTCGAAGTTTCGCCGATGCCCGTGGATGTCACCGGTTGCAATCAGATGGACGTCAGCAGGCAGATAAATCACGTTGCCTCGTCGAAACTTATCTGCATTGATGGCTTCTGTACCCCTGTTTAGCAAATCAATTATTGTCTGAGGCATCTTTATTTGTTTTTATCTGGCCTGCTAATATGCTGTGTATCAGCAGGTCCAGCCTCGATATAACCGTCATCATATCAGGTGGGCGTTGCGAAGGCTCGTCTTCTATGCAATCCATTACAAGTTTTGAGACACCTATCGGCAATTGTTTTCTTAGTTCGTGCGGCGCCAGACGAGGTTGTTGAGGTATTGGCAGGCCAAGACTGCCCTTTTTAGGTATCAAAGTCGGAGTGTGCTTTCCTGTAAGAGCCCAGTACATAGTCGCACCAAGATTGAAGATGTCAGTTTTTGGGCCGAGCGATTTACGCCTAACCTGCTCAGGTGCGATGTAATCCGGGGTGCCCTGAATACGCGGCTTTATCGTTCCGATTTTGCAGCTCTGGCCGAGGTCTATAATTTTAATCGAGCCTGACTCACTTATCAGGATGTTGTTGGGCTTTATATCGCAGTGAACAAACCCCTGCTGGTGCATAGCCTGGAGACCGCCTGCGACCATTCTGAATACAAGCAGGACATCAAGCAGACTCAGAGAAGGGCTGTCTTCAAGGTTTTTACCGTCGAATAGTTCCATAGAAAGCAGCATTTCTTTTACCACAAACATACTGCGTATTTTCTTTAGCTTGTAGCACTTTCGGACATAGGGGTGGTCTATCCGCCGGGCCACTTTGTATTCGGTCTCAACCTGCTCGAATATCCTTGAGTCTTCCGGCTTTTCAAAGATAACACGTTTTAGAGCAACATCGATTTTGTCCTGCTCGTCGGTTGCCAGGTAGATTGTGCTGCGAGCACCGATTCCGATGCGCTTGATTATGCTAAAACCGCCGATATCGAGTGTAACTTTAGCCATATTATCAACAGAAACTAAATAATTCAACAATCTACCGATATTCCACTACAATTTAACTAAGATGCGCCAAACCGGCTTTCTGTTCCCTTAATATTCCGCATTTTAGCAATAAACTACTAAAAAAACCATTTTTGTTTAGAACTGCAAACAAACTCAGGCCAATTTTGCGAAGACTGCAATCTATAATATAATCATTTGCTTGTCCAGTATTTAGGGCTGTTTTTTGTATTATCGGCCAAAAAAAGAGGAAGCTTAAAATCGTGATGTCCTGCAGGTGAGGAATAACTCCCCGAGTAGGGCTCGAACCTACGACCTAGCGGTTAACAGCCGCTCGCTCTACCAATTGAGCTATCAGGGAATAGCAAGCTACAATCAATACATTGGCTCTAAAAACTTTTTTCGTCCAGATTTTATGACATTATATCCGAATTTCGGCAACTTTGTCAAACACCATTTTGACTATTTGCTCTTGTCTGCAGATAGTCAGACTCTTGCAAAATATGCCGAAGCAGCATATAAATAAGTTGTTATGGTCAAAGACATAAAAAAGCAAATCGAGCAATTGCGAGGCGAAATCCGCAGGCACGATTATCTTTATTATGTCCTCGACCAACCGCAAATTTCCGACCCGCAGTATGACAGGCTCTTTGCTGAATTAAAATCACTTGAGGAGAAACATCCTGAGCTAATCACGCCTGATTCACCGACCCAGCGGGTATCTGAAAGGCCACTCGAGGGGTTCAGCACGGTTCGGCACGCAATCCCTATGCTGAGCATAGATAATACTTACAGTGCGGAGGAACTCCGTGCGTTTGATGTAAGGGTAGCCAAAGGACTTGGCAGCCGGGATTATGATTACGTGGTCGAACTGAAAATCGACGGCGTTGCATCGAGCTTACGATATGAGCGAGGCTTGCTTGTTACCGGCGCGACTCGCGGCGACGGCCGAGTAGGCGATGATATTACCGCTAATATTCGCACGATAAGGGCCGTTCCTCTTGTGCTGATAGCCGGCAAGGTAAAATTTCCTGATGTGCTCGAGGTCCGCGGCGAAGTATATATGCCTACAAAGACGTTCGTCGAGCTGAATAAACAACGTGAAAAAACAGGTGAGCTGCTCTTTGCCAATCCTCGAAATGCAACAGCCGGCTCGTTGAAGCAGCTCGATTCTAAAATTACCGCCAAAAGAAATTTGTCATTTTTCGCTTATGCAACGGGTGAGATTTCCCAGCCATTGGCGGAGGACCACTATGAGACACTGCAGGCGTTTAAGAAACTCGGTCTGCCCGTCAACCCTCATATCAAACGCGCAAAAAACATCGATGAGGCCATCGAGATATGCAATAGCTGGGCGGACAGAAGACAAGACTTGCCGTATCAAATTGATGGAATGGTCATTAAGGTCAATCGTCTGGACCAGCATGAGGTTTTGGGATATACGGGCCGAGCGCCGCGATGGTGTATAAGTTATAAATTTGCCGCTGAACAGGCTGAGACCGTCATCGAATCAATCGATGTTCAGGTCGGCAAGGGAGGGACGCTGACGCCGGTGGCAAATCTGAAGCCTGTGTTTCTGGCGGGCACGACCGTTAAAAGGGCGAGCTTGCATAATTTTGACCAGCTTAATCGGCTCGACGTCCGTGAAGGCGATACGGTTGTGATTGAAAAGGCGGGCGAAATCATACCGCAGGTCATCGAGGTCAAAAAGGAACGAAGGCAAAGGGGGACATCACCGTTTAAGCCGCCTAAAAAATGTCCCAATTGCGGCGGAGACGTTAAGAAGGATGAAGACGGGGTTTTTCTGCGGTGCGTCAATCCGCACTGCTTCGGGCAGTTGAAGGAACGGCTGCGCTATTTTGCCGGCAGAGGGCAAATGGACATTGAAAACCTTGGCGAGGCCCTCATCGACCAGTTGGTTAACACCGGCCTGGTCAAAAATTTCGCCGACATCTACAAGCTAACAAAAGAAGACCTCGTTGAGCTTGAGCGGATGGCCGACAAGAGCGCCCAGAACGTCATCGACTCGATAGATGAAAGCAAAACAAGACCATTGTGGCGATTAGTTGCTGGACTTGGTATTCGGCATATAGGCGGGCAAACGGCACAAATGTTAGCAGCGCAATTCGGCTCGCTCGATGCGATTATGAAGGCGACCGAGGCAGAACTCGATGCGGTAGAGCAAATCGGGGGTAGGGTCTCCGAAAGTATATACGAGTATTTTCACAATGAGAGAAATATCGCAGTGATAAAGGAATTACTGTCGGCTGGTGTTAAGCCGGAACTGCCAAAAAAGGCCAGGGCCAAAGGGAAATTGGCAGGCAAGACCATCGTCGTTACCGGCACGTTGCAGAACTTCAGCAGGCAGCAAATCGAAGAAGCAATCAGAAACGCCGGCGGAAAGACAACTTCCAGCGTCAGTAAAAAAACCGATTTTGTATTAGCCGGTGAAGAACCGGGAAGTAAACTCGATAAAGCGCAGAAACTCGGGGTCAAAGTCATCGGCGAAAAACAGTTTCTCGATATGATAGGAAAAGGATAGTTGATGCCGAAGAAAATAATAGCTATTGTCGGTGCTTACCGGAGAGGAAAAACTATCGACACCGCCGTAGATGAGCTGCTCAATGCCGCCCGGCAGAGCGGTTGTCAGACGGAAAAAATTTCTCTGCTCGACAAACATATTGAATTCTGCGCCAACTGCCGTAACTGTACTCAGCAACCCGACGTTGCAAGAGGCGATTGCGTCATCAGCGATGATATGAGGCAAATTCTCGACAAAATCGACTCAGCAGATGCGATTGTCCTTGCCTCGCCTATAAACTGGTTCAATGTTACCGCACTTATGAAAAGGTTTATTGAAAGACTTGTCTGTTATGGTTATTGGCCGTGGGGGAGCTATATGCCTCGAAACAGGATAAAAAAACTTACCAAAAAGGCGGTGATAATAACATCGAGCGGCTGCCCCGAATTTTTCGGAAGGATTTCTTTCAGAGGCACCTTTTTCGTTCTTAAGTCGGCCGCTAATGGTATTGGCGCAAAGGTAGTTAAAAAGATTTATATAGGCCTCGCCGCCGTCGAAAAAGACCCGTCGCTGCCCGAAAAATATAGAAAACAAGCCATTGCTGCCGGAAAGGCTTTATCGAGATAAGATGAGCTCCACCGATGAAAAATATATGCAGATGGCTCTGAAACTTGCGCAGCGAGGTGCTGGCTCGGTTGAGCCGAATCCGGCGGTTGGGGCGGTCATTGTAAAGGGCGGTCAGGTTATCGGCAGGGAATGGCACAAAAGATTCGGCGGGCCGCACGCAGAGATTAACGCACTCGAAGATTGCAAAAAACGAGGCAACAACCCAAAAGGGGCGACGATGTATGTCACGCTTGAGCCGTGCTGTCATTATGGCAAGACCAAACCCTGCACAGATGCAATTATCAAAGCAGGAATAAAAAAAGTAATCGCAGCAACAAAAGACCCGACAAAAAAAGTAAACGGCAAAGGTTTTAAAATACTCAAAAAAGCAGGCATCAAAATCAAAAAGGATGTTTACAAAAAAGAAGCAGAATTACTGAACATGCCTTTCTTTGAATTCGCACGAACTAAAAAACCGTGGATAATTATCAAGTGGGCACAAAGTAAAGATGGCTTCCTTGCCCGAACAGATAAAAAACACTGGATAACAGGAGCAAAGAGCAGAAAAGACGTTCATAAACTGCGAAAAAGAGTGCAGGCAATCCTTGTCGGTATAAATACTGTTTTGGAAGACAACCCCCTGCTTACGGCAAGACCAAATATTGAAAGACAACCCGTCAGAATCGTCCTCGATAGTCAATTAAGAATCCCTAACAATTGTAAATTAATCAAAACGGCAAAAAAAACACCCGTAATTGTATTCACAACGAATAAAAACAATAAAAAAACACTACAACTAAGAAAAAAAGGGGCGGAAATCATAAAAACCAAAAGTGCCTGCGGAAAATGCAATATAAAAAATGTTCTCAGGGAACTTTCCAGAAGAAATATTCAGCAAATCCTCGTTGAAGGCGGAAAAGAAGTCATAACATCGTTTCTAAGACAAAAACTCACAGATGAAATAATTGTTTATACTTCAAATGAAAAACTTGCAAAAAAAGGCAAGGTGAAAACTTCTCGGGAAATGGAAAGAACATATCATTACGTCAAAAATAACTATTATGAAAAAAAACGATTCGATACTGACATTTGTTTAAGGGGATTCACAAAGTAAATACTCTGCGTTTTGCTGGAGACGAGAAGGATATTCTGCAGATTGTGCGAGGAACGATGAGGGCAACCTCTTATGCGATTGATGGATTTGGAAAAAAACTTTTGTTGCGTATAGGATCGTGGCTTGTATAGAGCAGCAATTAGGGTTTTTTGTTTAGCAGTTTTTTTCTTTGCAGGATGTGGAAGTAGTGCTGAGCGAAGCGGTGGGCCTCGTCGCGGACGTATTGCAGAAGTTTCAAAACGGGCGAATGGCGAGGCAGTTTCAATGGTGTATGTTTGCCCTGTATGTAGATTTCCTCTTCACGTTTGGCGATTGCGGCGATTTTTACAGGCGGTGCGTGCATTTTTCTAAGAGCGGTTTGGGCAGCGTGGAGATGCCCGAGGCCGCCATCAATTAAGACAAGGTCGGGCCAAAGCTCTTCACCCTGCAGGGCATATTTGTATCTGCGTCTGACCACTTCGGCAATCATCGCGTAGTCGTCGATGCCCTTGACGGTTTTTATCTTGAATCGCCGATAGCCGCTTTTGAACGGCCTGCCGTCAATAAATTTGACCAGCGAGCCGACTGCTTCAGTGCCGGCAATATTAGCAACGTCGATTCCCTCAATAATCCTGATTGGCTCAGGTGTTTGCAGCAGGAGCTGCAGTTTTTCGAGGGCTTCTGTTGAGTCAGCGGCGAAAACTTCCGGCTGAACGTTCTCTTCTGGTG
>JBAPXT010000244.1:0-2112 GCA_049284355.1 Sedimentisphaerales bacterium | reverse complement strand
AGGTACTATAGCGTTGAGAAAAAGGCGATAGTTGGTTTATCTGTTACGCTCATAAAGTCTTTGCTCTATCGCCTCAATCCACCTCTTTAATTCCTCAATCCCTTTGTGCTCTTTGGCAATTGTGGTTTTTATGGAAATTACTGGCCTGCGATGCTAAAATGACCGGCAATTATGAGCACTGCCATAAAAAACAATACTGAAACATTCTTAAATACGCCTCTGCAGGAGCTTATCTCCCAAGCCAACGAAGTTAGAAAAAAGTTCATAGGCAATAAACTTGAATTGTGCAATATCCTAAATGCTCGCTCCGGCCTTTGCCCTGAAGATTGCAAATTTTGCGCACAGTCGGCAAGGCATCATGCGGATATTCCGACCTATCCGCTCAAGGGGAAAAAAGAAATAGTCAACGCCGCACAAAAAGCTAAAGATATCGGCGCAGAAAAGTTCGGCATTGTAACCAGCGGAAACCGCCTCACCCGTAAAGAATTAAATGTAATAGCACAGGCAATATCGGAAATAAAAGACAAAATTGATATCGTTGTGTGCGCTTCGCTGGGTGCTCTGGGAAAATCGCAGTTGCAGCTTCTCAAGGAAGCCGGCCTTTCACGCTATCATCACAATATCGAAACTTCCCTCCGTTTTTATCCTTATATTGTCTCAACTCACACCTTCGACGAGAGAATCAAGACCATAAATTCCGCCAAAATGCTCGGCCTTGAGGTTTGCAGCGGCGGCATAATCGGAATGGGCGAGACCTGGCAGGATAGATTTGATATGGCTTATACCCTAAAAGATTTGGATGTCGACTCAGTCCCTCTCAATATATTAATCCCGATTAAGGGCACGCCCCTCGAATCCGTAAGCCCCCTGCTGCCAGACGATGTCATAAGAACGATATGTATTTTCCGAATTATACTGAAGGATAAAATTATCAAAATCGCCGCCGGCAGAGAGACATCCTTAAAAGATTCGCAGCTTAAGGCGTTTATCGCCGGCGCCAACGGAATGCTTATAGGCGGTTACCTGACTGTCAAAGGCGCAAATCTCGATGCCGATTGCGCACTCGTCGAAGAAATAAAAAGAATATGGACAGAATAGATGATTTTCTGGCTCAGAGGGAAGCAGATGGCCTTCTTAGAGTTTTAAGACCAGCCGACCTGCGCAAGGATGGCAAAATTTATTATGGCCGCGCCGAGCTGTTCGATTTTTCATCAAATGATTACCTGGCTCTCTCAGACCATCCAAAGCTAAAAGAAGCTTCTAAAAGTGCCGTTGACTCTCTCGGCGTAGGTGCCTCGGCGTCACGCTTATTAAGCGGAGACCTGAAAATCCACCACCTGCTCGAAGACAGGGTCGCCGAATTCAAGGGCAAGGAAAGCGCTTTGGTCTTCAACTCCGGCTATCAGGCCAATATAGGGATAATAAGCGCACTTTACGACAAAGGCGATGCAGTTTTTTGCGATAGATTAAGTCACGCCAGCATAATAGATGCAGTGCAACTGTCCGGTGCCAAGCTTTTTCGCTTCAGCCATAACGATTTGGACCACCTCGAATCCCTGCTGAAAAAAGAAAATAACAAATTCAAAAACCGCCTTATAGTTACCGAAACTGTTTTCAGTATGGATGGTGACAAACCTCCCTTAAAAGAGCTTGTAGATATCAAAGACAGATACGATTGCTTTTTTATGGTTGACGAGGCGCACGCCACGGGAATTTTCGGCCCAAACGGCGCCGGCGTCGTGGAAGAACAGGGTCTCTCCGACCGCATAGAGTTAATAATGGGAACGTTCAGCAAGGCTTTAGGCAGCTTCGGCGCCTATCTTGCCTGTTCGGAAAAAGTAAAACAGTATCTCGTAAATTCCTGCAGAAGTTTTATTTACGCTACCGCCCTGCCGCCTCCGGTAATTGCAGCCGACATCGAGGCCGTCAATATCGTAAGGGACGAACCCTTTCGCAGGCAGACTCTTCTCGCCAACGCCGATTATTTTCGCACTCGCCTCCGCGAAGAAGGTTTTGATGTAACCGGCTCATCTCAAATCGTCCCCCTGATTGTGGCTGACACCGACATGGCGGTCCGCCTCAGCGGTAAGCTCCGGCAGAGCGGATTTTGGG
>JBAPXT010000243.1:0-1765 GCA_049284355.1 Sedimentisphaerales bacterium | reverse complement strand
GGCCAATATCGTCAAGGAGTTTTTCCGCTTCCTCCCAGTTGTGTACGTATCCGCTGCGCGGGACATCGAGACCGCAGTCCAGAATGGTTTTTTTGAAGAGGTCTCTTTCCTCGGCACGCCTGATGCTTGGCAGGTCCGCGCCTAAAAGCCGAACATTGTATTTTTTCAGCACGCCGGTTTCGGCCAGCGCCACGGCGGTATTCAGCCCCGTCTGCCCGCCAAGTGTCGGCAGCAAACTGTCAGGCCGCTCACGCTGAATGATTTTTTCAACGATTTCAGGCGTTATCGGCTCAATATATGTCCGGTCGGCAAAATCAGGGTCGGTCATTATGGTTGCCGGATTGCTGTTGACCAGAACCACCTTGTAACCCTCGCGCCGAAGCACCTTGCACGCCTGGACGCCAGAGTAATCAAACTCGCACCCTTGTCCTATGACTATCGGCCCTGAGCCGATGATTAGTATTTTGTGTATGTCTTTACGTTTCGGCACCGCGGTATCCTCGTCGTTTGTTCAGGTGAATAATGATAGTTGAGAATTTTTACAGCAAAGACCGCCGGCTGTCAATCGTTATCCTGCAGCCAGTGGTCAATCGCGATTGCCGCGGCCCGGCCGCTGTCGATTGCGCGAACCACCAAGGAGGCCCCGTTGATTGTATCGCCCGCGGCAAACACCCACGGCTGGCTTGTCTGGAAATTATTTACGGCCACGTCGCCTCGCTGGTTCGTCTTCAAATCCAGCTCGGAAATAAGCCCCTTGTGGGTTACATGTAAAAACCCCATTGCCAGAAGCACGACGTCCGCATCCAGTTCGAATTCAGTGCCCGGCAGCTCCTTTACTTTCCAGCCGTCTGTCTGCTTGAGCCATTCAACTTTGCAGCAGTGAATCTTGTTTACTTTTGTTTCCGTTCCTGTCAGGCGGGTAGTCGTTACACCCCACATACGTTCACAGCCCTCTTCGTGGGATGTGCTGGTGCGCATTATGCGAGGCCAGTTGGGCCATGGGGTATCCGGTGGCGGCTCATTCGGCGGTTTAGGCAAAATCTCCAACTGCACTATCCGTTTTGCTCCCTGACGTCGGGCGGTGCCCACGCAGTCGCTGCCTGTATCTCCGCCGCCTATCACAACGACTTTTTTATCTTTTGCGCAGCATCCCTTACGGGAGGCGTTAATCACTTCGAGGTTTGCGGTGAGGTCGCCGGCACTGAGCTTTGTCGAAGTGTCGAATTCGCCCTCGGTAAGTTCGCCTGCGCAAGTTCTGTTCTGCGCCGTCAGGTAATCCATGGCAAACACGATGTTTTCATAGCCCCTTCCCTGCACTGGCAGGTCTCTGGGCTCTCCTGCCCCCATTGTCAGACAGATGCAGTCAAACTGTTTGTGCAGATAATGTGCGGATATATCTTTACCCGCGTCAACCCCGGTTTGGAATCGCACGCCCTCGCCGACTAACTGGCTGAGCCGGCGGTCGATGACGGATTTTCCAAGTTTGAAGTCCGGAATGCCGTATCGCAGGATTCCGCCCGGTTTTTGGTCCTTTTCAAACACCACCACGTAGTGTCCCGCCCGTGTGAGCTGCTGCGCCGCCGCCAGACCGGCGGGTCCGGAGCCGATTATTGCGACCATTTTGCCTGTCTGTTTTGCCGCAGGCATCGGTTTTATCCAGCCCTCGGCAAAACCTCGCTCTACAATCTGATACTCGATGTGCCTGATAAGCACCGGCTCGTCGCTTATCGCCAAAGTGCAGGCGGTTTCACATGGAGCGGGGCAC
>JBAPXT010000242.1:0-4647 GCA_049284355.1 Sedimentisphaerales bacterium | reverse complement strand
GAGTGTAATCTCTATCGTAAAGGCCCATAGTAAAATTCAACGTTAAAAGTTTAAAATCGGTCCTATTTTTTATAAAAAGCTGTTTGCTTACTTTGGGCAGCCGGCAGTAATCTTATCAGGTTTCATTTTTTCAAATATTACTATCAAAAGCACACCAAACACTACCATAGCGATGCCGATATTCTGTGAGATTGTCAAGCTGTCGAATTCAAAGGGGTTATCGTCACGGATAAATTCTATAAAGAATCGGGAGATACCATATAGTATGAACATTAAACCAAAGATTTGGCCGGGCTTGCTAAATAACCTCTTGTGGTTTTTGGAGTCGGTGTTTTTTTTGGCCCTTCGCCAAAAAAGATAAAGTATCAGGCACAAAACAACGCCCTTGGCAGATGAATACAATTGGGTGGGGTGAACGGGCAAACAGCGATAAGGGCCTTTATCAACCATATATTTCTGCTCTGGAGTTAAATCTTTATAAGGTTTTAAGCGGTAGAATATTTTGCCGTTTTCGTAATAGGGGATAAAAAATTCCTCGGGCAAATTTAACTGGGGTTGAGAGCGGTTCCTTTCCAGGTTCGGATATACCTGACTTTGGTAAGCGTCTGAGCCATACGGGAAGCGGATGGCCCAGGGCAGGTTTGTCGGCCTGCCGAAGCAACAGCCGTTCAAAAAGCAACCAATTCTGCCGAACGCAAGAGCCAACATCAGGCCGATAGCGAGGATATCAAGATATCGCCGAACAGGAAGTTTGTGGTACCGGCAGTAAAAAGTGATAACAGCGATGGCCAAAAGCACGCCGCCCAAAAGCTCGAGGCCGCCCTTCCAGATAGCAAAGACGTCGAGCAGACGGTCCTGAAACTCGTTAAAATGATGGATTACATAAAAAAGACGTGCACCAACCACCCCTGCGATAAGTGAGTAAAGGGATGCGTTGGTAATGTACTGAGGGTCGGGCGTGATATTGCGGCTAAGACGTCTTATCAGGGCAATAGCTGCGAGAAATGCGATGACCATCATCAAGCCGTAACTTTTTATGGTCAAATGTATAAGAGGTATCTCAAAAAATTCAGGATGCATTTATTTCGCGTCTCGTCGTTTGTGTTTCGTTGCAGTTACGAATTCTTTTTAACAACTTTTATTTTATTGTTTTTGTCGAGAATAATAATCTTTGGTTTAAGTTTTCTGGCTTGCGCAGGGGTGTAATACCCAAAGCTGAAAATAATAATGGTGTCTTTTGCTTTCACCAGTTTTGCGGCCGGACCGAGGACTGTGATTTTGCCTGAGTTGGGTTCTGCGGGGAGGGCATAGGTTTCCAGCCGATTGCCATTGTTCAGGTCGGCGACCAGAACGACTTCGTAAGGCAATATGTTGGCTGCCCGCATCAGCGTCGGGTCTATGGCGATGCTGCCTGGGTACCGCAGTTTGGTCTCGGTAACCGTTGCACAATGTAATTTGCTTTTTAATAACTTCACAAACATAATTCGCGTTTTTGGTATTTATTAAAGACTATTACTTAACCGCCATTATATATTATTGTTTGTTAACATCCAGCAGAATGTTATCAATTAATCGGGTTGAGCCGATTTTGACAGCAACCGCGGCGAGAACCTTGCCGGTAAGCCGGTCGATGTCCTGGAGCGTTTCGGCATCAACGATGCTGATGTATTCTATCTTTATTGATGGAACCTGATTTAGCACCTTGCGCATTTCGCAAATGGTTTTTTTTGTGTCTATGCCCCCCTGCTTAATTATTTCCTTACATTTCTGAAGCGATTTATAAATATAAGTTGTGTCTTTCTTCTGTTGTCTGGTCAGGTATTGGTTTCTGCTGCTTACAGCTAAACCGTCAGGCTGACGAACGGTGGGACAGACAACAATCTTCAGCGGCATGTTCAAATCGGCAACCATTCGCTTAATCACAATTGCCTGTTGGGCGTCCTTTTGGCCGAAAAAAGCGATATCCGGTGCGACAATATTAAATAACTTGGCGCAAACAGTGGTTACTCCGCGAAAGTGTCCCGGCCGAAATCGGCCACAAAGCTGTTCGGTCAATTTTTCGCCATTTACCCAGGTAAGATTTTCTCGCGGGTACATCTGCTTTGCTGTTGGAGTAAAAACAACATCGACGCCTGCTTTTCTGCAAATTTGGAGGTCAGCTTTGAGAGGTCGCGGATATTTTTCAAAATCTTCGCCGGGGCCGAACTGCGTAGGATTGACAAAGATACTGACCACTACAAAATCACATTTTTTCGCTGCTGCTTTGATTAGCGAAATATGACCTGTATGCAGCGCTCCCATCGTGGGGACAAGACCTATTTTTTTGCCTTTACTGCGGACAACTTTTACCATGTTTCTAATCGACTTTATTGTTTTTGCAACTTTCATTATACTGCGATATAACTTTTTATTTGATTTGCTAAATGTTGGATATTGCCATCCTGCATATAGTCGAATTCAGACATCGATAAGCGGATAACGGGGCATTTTTTCCAATCTGCGAAGAGCTTTTCGTGGTTGCAGCTGAGAGAATCCAAGAACTGCGGCTGGATTTCCTGCTCGTAGGGGCGGTTACGCCTGTGAATCCGTTCCAAGCAATTTTGCACAGAATCGGTCAAATATATTACCATGACCGGCGTGGAGACTTTTGCGATGAACGGCGGATAAATTTTTTTATACAAAGCCAGTTGTTCGGCATTGAGCAGCAGTTGAGCATAAATAAGCTCTTTGTCAAAGACATAATCGCTGATAATTATTTGTCTGCTGGCCAGTGCATTGCAATTTAATTGTTCTACCCTGCTGGTCAGAAAAAATATTTGTGAGTCCAGGGCCAGCTCTTTTTTTCCGGCATATACATCCGGCAGGTAAGGATTTTTGTCGTAGGCTTCGAGGATGCATTTACAGGGGAGTATTTTCGATAGTTTTTTTGCCAGGGTAGTTTTCCCAACGCCAATGATGCCTGCTATACAGACCAGTTGCGGCTGGTCACCATTGATAACAAAATCTGCACCGTTCAGCCGAAGCGCCAGTTTATCAATCGGTTCTTTCAACACAGGATGCACCAGTTCTCCATTAAGTTCACGCAGACCCTTCAGCACAAACGAGCGCAGATGCATCTGCAGATGCGGGACAGTTAAGTCGGGGTTATTTATGATTTCCTCGCCAAAAAGCAGAATATCCAAATCAATGGTTCTCGGTGACCATTTTTCTCTTCTGGCCCTGCCAAGCGAGCTTTCGATGTTGACCAGTGTTTTGTGCAAGTTTTCTGCGGTTAGAGCAGTTTTTATTTGAGCCACTGCGTTTAAGTACTTAGGCTGATTGGCACCGCCGAGCGGAGCAGTTTCGATTAGGTCGCTTACACGAGCAACCTCGACATCTTTAGTTTCGGTCAGCATTTTAAGGGCTTTATGAATAAAATCGCTTCTATCCCCTAAGTTGCTGCCCAGTCCAACATATACTATTGTCATTGCTCGATACTCGATGCTTGTAATTGGTTAGTTTGCATATTAAACGGCGGCAAAGCGTTGCATAGCTTCTTTAACATCATCCGGTCTGGCAAAGGCCGTAAGTCTGAAATAACCTTCACCGGATGGACCAAAACCTGAGCCGGGTGTGCCAACTACGTTTGCCTTTTGCAGCAAGTGGTCGAAGAAGTCCCAGGAGCTTAGGCCGTCCGGTGTCTTCATCCAGATATACGGTGCATTAATTCCGCCATAGACATCGTAGCCAAGTCTGGTGAGTGATTCACGGATTACAGCGGCGTTTGCCATATAGATATCAATAATTTGCCGGCACTGTTTTTTGCCCTTGGTTGTGTAGACAGCGGTTGCGCCGGCCTGTGATATGTACGAGGCGCCGTTAAATTTGGTACACTGCCGCCTGTGCCATAAGGAATTGACTTTGACCGCCCTGCCGTCTTCTGTACAGGCCTCCAACTGCTTTGGCACAACGGTAAATGCACACCTGACACCGGTAAAACCAGCTGTTTTGGAGAAGCTGCGAAACTCGATTGCCACTTCTTTTGCTCCTTCAACCTCGTAAATTGAATGAGGAATGCTGGAGTCGGTTATAAAGGCCTCATAAGCAGCGTCGAAAAGGATGACAGCTTTGTTGTCGCGGGCGAAATTGACCCACCTGCTTAAAATTTCTTTAGTAGCTACCGCTCCTGTAGGATTGTTCGGGAAGCACAGGTAAATAATATCGACAGAACCCCCGGGCAGTTCAGGAATAAAATTATTCTCAGCGGTGCAGGGCATATAGACAATTTTGCCATACTGGCCGTTTTTGTCAGCTTGGCCGGTTCTGCCGGCCATTACATTAGTATCCACATATACCGGGTATACCGGGTCGGTTACAGCAATAACATTATTCAGGCCGAATATTTCCTGGATGTTGCCTGTGTCGCACTTGGCACCGTCGCTGACGAAAACTTCATCGCTATCTAAATTAATACCGCGGGAGTTAAAATCATTTTCAATTATTGCATCGATTAGGAAATCATAGCCTTGATCCGGTCCATAGCCGTGGAAGGTGGCTTCACTACCCATATCGACAGCGGCCTTTTTCATTGCTTCGACAACGGCTGGCGCCAGAGGCTGGGTAGCGTCACCAATGCCCAAGCTGATTATTTTTGCATCAGGATTCTTG
>JBAPXT010000241.1:0-6079 GCA_049284355.1 Sedimentisphaerales bacterium | reverse complement strand
GTCATATCGCACAGTTCTTCAAATCGACCCCAACGCAGCAAGCGTGCGGCAGCTTCTCGAATCCGCCTTGCAGAAACAAAAAAATTAACCCTGACCCGAACCGTGGTTTTGCGAATCGAACGCCATTTCTTGCCAAAGTAATTTGCCGAGCGAAAATATTGTTTACTACAAAGGCCGGGCTTATTCGCTCGCCCTTTTTTTATGCCTGAAATTGGATTTTGCACGCAGAAGATGAAACTGGCAGAAAAGTTCTATTTTCTTTATACTAAAACAGGCGGTCCGGTTGTTATATAAGTGACAATCAATTGTTAAACATTCAGGAAAGTTGCTTTTGATGTTGCAAGACAAGCTGCTTATATGGAAGTTTAATCGCGGCAGAAAAGAGGTTCTGCGATATATCTATGAAAAGTACAAAAATGATTTGGTAACGCTGGCAGCAGCTCTGCTAACCGATGCAAGTTCTGCTGAGGATGTTGTGCATGATGTCTTTGTCTGTTTTCTTAAATCTTCTGAGAGATTCCGACTTACTGGAAGCTTGAAAGGTTACTTGGCAACCTGTGTTGCCAATAATGCACGCAACAGAAACAAAGCAAGGCAAAAACACGCGAGTTATGGGCTGGATAAAGCAGATGCGGCGTTGTCGAATTCAAATAGTCCGGATGCTGCCGCGATATTCGGTGAAGAGCAGCGTCAGTTAGGTTTGGCCCTTGCACAACTTCCGTATGAGCAGCGAGAGGTTTTACTTATGCACTCGTATAGCGACTTGAAATTCAGAACTATCGCAAGGTCGCTGGGTGTTTCAATCAACACAGTGCAGGGCAGATACCGGTACGCGTTACATAAACTGCGGTCAATGTTAGATGGTGAGGTGAAAAAATGAAACCGACAGATGATATACACAAGCTGATTAAGAAACTGCAAATAAAAGCCAGTGCCGAGCTGGACAGGAGAGTTCATGATGATATTTCCAGGGCGCTGGCCGAATCTCAAGAGGCAGAACCGGCTGTCACTGAGCCAAATATATGGAGATTCATTACGAAAGGTGGTATAACAAAACTTGCCGTCGCCGCAACTATTTTAATCACTTTCGGCATGGGCTTTTCCATAGGCCGATGGTCAAAACCATCTCGCTTGGCGCCTCCCTTGACGGTAGTCTCAGTGCATCCGACAACCCCTGCATCCGAAGATAGCTTCTGGCGACGGAAAGTCCTTGCCGCAATGCAGTCCAGACCTTATGCACAAACCCAAATCACCAAAGTCAGTTTGATTGACGCCTACAAACAATACCTTAAGGGGAAACATTATGACTAAGAAAAACCTCATCACCTTCTTACTTATTGCCTCATATACTGCTATTGCTTTTTTTATAGGCTGCATACCCGAAGACTCGCTTCAATGGTCTGCGGACGGCTCCAAAGGCATATACAGCAAAAAAGGGGCGTTGTTTCTCGTCGATGGAAATACCGGTTCACTGACTCAAATCGCCCCCAAGGAGACCACCACGCTCTGGCCCGCCATATCACCCGACGGCTCTTTGTTCGCATACGGCCAAATCGTCAAAGTTGATGATTTTAACGGTTCCTTTAAGCTTCTTCCGCCTGTCGAGGCCAAAGAAATCAAAGCCCATGCTGAAACTCTTGGACAAAAAATCCTTGCCGAGGGAATCAAAGACGGGAACCTTCCCTCCCCCGAAGATTACTCCAACGAGCAGCACACCGCATGGGTCGACCGGTATCTAATTGAAAAAGCCGATAATCAGCTCGCACAGAAAATCGGCCCGGAAATAATCAAGAAAATCAAAGAAAAAGAGCTTCCTTACTACCAGCTTGTTCTTGCTGCAACCGCTGACCCGAACAACAAAAAAATCCTCGCGACAAGCTCTCGACAAATCTGGAGACCGCGATTCTCGCCCGATGCCAAACTTATCGCCTGGGTCGTTGACAACATTGCAGGTAAAACATTTGAAGCGGGCTTCGACCTCTATGTCGCAGCGCTATCTGAAAAAAATCAACCTGTTTTCGTTGCGCCAGCCATAGCCATCGGCTACGACTTCCGACAGGATTGCCGCGCAATCGCATACCTCAAGCCCGAAGATGAAAACTTCAAAGACCAGAAACTTGTCCTCGGTTCGCTCGTAGAGCGAACCATCATTGACCCTAATGGAAAATTTCTCGCTTCATCTGCCAAACCCGATGGCAACGATTCCCCTCCGACATATAGCTGCACAGGTCACACAAAAGAATTCGCCGGCATCCTGTATTGCTCCTGGATGTATGTCTCATATGCACGTGACAACCGTATCTTTTTCTCCTCAGGAAAAATGACGCTTCCTTCCAGCAAGCTCGACACAGACAAGGGTTCAGTATTTTGCTGCGACACCCTTACCGGCACCGTCAGCGACATACTCCCCCAGATTGCCATCGATTTCACCCAGGGAAATTATTATCTCTTTGCTCTTTCGCACGATTCCCGCAAAATGCTCCTGCCGGGCAATAAAACCACTCTCGGTATCTACGCTCTCGGCCCGGATATCGAATCCTCGAAAATCCTCGTAGATCCGAACGAAAGTTTTGGGGAGGACTCGCCGCCCAAACTTGCCGCCGAATGGAAAGGACCAAACCAGGTTTCCTGTCTTGTCTCAGGAAAATCTCATTACCTAACTGATGACCCGAATACCCCTCACCACAGAAAGGAAATAGTCATTCTCGACGCCAACGGCAACCTCGTCCAAATCCTAAGCAAATCCTGGCCCGATGAATTGCTCGATTACTGATTGCCAAGCTTTTTTGACAGAGGATTGCTAATCTTTTGTCTCGGTGGAAAGGGTTGAAACGGTGCCGATGGCGTCAGCGACGGCGGGTATAATACCTTTACGGGCATAGATGGGTCTGATTAGTTTGCTGATTTCAGGAAGTTTTCTGGAGAATAGGACGGTGGCCAGCAGGCACAGTGCTCCGCAGAGCAGGACCGTCAGCGGGGCACCGATATTATGGGCGGCGGTGCCGGCGAGGAGACTTCCGAAGGGTGCCAATCCGATGAAAGACATCGAATAGAGACTCATTATTCTGCCCCTTTTATTGTCATCGACGATGGTCTGCAGGAGGGTATTGAGTGAGACGATAAGGGACATCAGGCCGAAGCCGACGAGCATCATCATTATCAGAGAAAACCACAAAGTTCTCGATATTGAAAAGACGATGATTCCGACGGCGAAGGTGCACATCGAGGAGAGGATGATTTTATTGAGGCGTGTTACGTTTTTTTGGGAAGCGAGGAACAAGGCCCCTGTAATAGCGCCGACGCCGGAAGCAGCCATAAGGAAGCCATAAGTTTTAGAATCACCGGCGAGTACGTCTCTTGCGAAGACAGGCAGCAGGACGACATAAGGCATAGCGACCAGGCCGAGGAAGACCAGCAGGATGAGGATTACTTTTATAGGGGTGAAGCCAAAGGCGTATCCGATTCCGTCTTTGAGACCTGTTAAGATGGAGCCATTGTGGCGAGGAATTTCGAGTGGTTTTATCTTCATAGCGGCAAAAGCGAGCAGGACTGGGATGAAGCTGACGGCATTGATGAGAAAACAGATACCTTCGCCGGCAAAGGCGATGAGCAGGCCTGCGATTGGAGGGCCGATGAGGCGGGCGCCGTTGAAGATGAGGGAGTTGAGAGCGATTGCGTTCGGCAGGTCATCGGGAGTGTCGACGAGCTCACGGACGAACGCCTGCCGGGTGGGCATATCGAAGCCGTTGATTGTTCCAAGCAATAAGCTTAGGACGATGATATGCCAAGGCTGGATTACGCCGGTCATTGCAAGGGCGGTAACGATGGCGGCCTGGAGCATAGAGAAGACCTGCGTGACAATGAGGATTCGTTTTCTGTCGAATTTGTCAGCGATGACGCCACCGAAAGGGGCAGCGAGTAAGATAGGAATACCGCTGGAGAAGCCGACGATGCCGAGGTAAAGGATAGAGTTCGTGAGCCGGTAGGCCAGCCAGCCCATAGCGACGCTCTGCATCCAAGTGCCGATAAGGGAAAGACCCTGACCTGTGAAGAACAGGCGGTAGTTTCTGTTTCGCAAGGCCCGTAGCAGCCGCAGGCCGCTGCTATCCTGATTATTGCCGGTAACGTTCATTTTTGAAGTTATCTGATTTTACAGGAAGGTTTTGTATTATAGTTTCCACGCCTTTGCGAAAGCCTTGAAGCTGCGGTCGTAAGTTTTTTCAACATCTGGTGGAAAACAGCAGCCGGGAAGTTGCTTGCTTGACAGGTGATAGCTTAAACATTCACAGCACATCCCTTTTCTATCACAGCCCGCGTATGTACAGCTGCAATCTTTCAGATTTTGCTTTTTATTGCATGCCATATTCGGATATTTCCTTGTAAGACATAGACTACAAATTACACGAATTCTATTCCATAGTTGTAAATTTGTAAAGGCTGATGCTCAACGGCGGAACGCTTAGTTTCTTCGAGATGCCCGTAACCGGCTTTTCTACAATTACCACCTGCGGCTTCTTGCCAGGCTCGTTGTAGGCCATAGGGTCGGAATGAGAAATCAGCCAGAGGTTGCCTTTGCTGGTTAACTTAACGCCTTTTAAGTTCATTGTGAGCTTTTGTTCCTGCTCGGCGGGGTTTACTATAGCGATTGTCAGAGCTTTATGGTCTTCTGTCCAGGCGGCAGCCACATCGAGCGGCCCCGTATAGCCGCTAACGGTGAGCGGCAGAGTTCCAAAGTTGTTTCGGTAGAGTTTCAAGGCAAGCCCCGTAGTCTCAAAGGCAGCATCGGTTTTGGAAGTTTTGATGCAGCCGATGACGTTGACTGTCTGAGCATAGTTAGCCATAAAATACAGGTCGCTGTTTCTAAAATATTCGTGTAAGCCGGCAGCAACGCCGAGGGCGTCTTTGAGATGATACCGGACCCCTAATTCGCCGTATATATAGTCGCCATACCAGAAATTCCATTCATCCATAGCGATTCGAATATCTTTGCCGCGTAATTCCTCGATTTCCCGGCGGTATTTTCTATGTGCATCTGCTTTGTGTCTAATCTGCTGAGCCAACTGTTTTGTATGCTCGATGACACTGCGTTTTTCTTTACAATAGATATGTTCGCTGATGAGGTTCATATAGTCTGAGCACATTTTGAGCATAGTTTCGCTCCATTTGCCCACCTCGCCGACTCCTACCAGTTTTATACTGTGGTCGATGTTCCACATCGCCATAGCTGCGCGGTTATGTTTTTTTACATATTCTTCCAGCGGTATATGCCCCAGCTGCCATTGGCCATACATTTCATTGCCTACGGCCCACCATTTGACGTTAAATGGCGCTTGATGGCCGTTTTTGGCACGCAGTTTTCCCATAGGCGTATCGGCTGAGCCATTGCAATATTGGACTTCTTCAGCGACTTCTTCAACAGTGCCGAGACCGGTATTGACCGAAACAAATGGTTCCGCACCAATCAATTCCATCAAGTCCATATACTCATGGATGCCGACATCGTTGTGTTCGATACCTTTCCAGGCGGGGTTTTTCCGTGGCGGTCTTTTGTCGCGTTCACCGATTCCGTCTCGCCAATTGTAGCCGCTTACAAAATTTCCGCCCGGCCAGCGATATATCGGAGAATTAAGCTCTTTTAACAATGCGACGACATCTTTGCGCCAGCCTTTGATATTATCCGCCGGCATTAATGAAAGCGTTCCGATTCTGAATTTGCCCTTGCCTTTGCTGATAATTTCAATTTTTACGTTTTCGCTCGATGATGGAGCCGTAAACATTAAAGGGTATATCTGAAATTCGGGACTTATCTTATTGATTTGCTGACTTAAAATTTCACCGCTGTCCAAAACCAGTTGAACTGATATTGGCAGGGTCTCGCTGTCACCGGCAAGGATGATTCTGCCTGTGTAACTTTTGCCTTTTGTAATAGCAAGTCCATCCTGTCGGATTCCCGCGGCGTTTCCATCACTTGGTAAATGAACAACAGGCGAATGTTCGCCGACATAGGGATTGTTGGAATCCATAGTAACAGTACCGGCTGGTCCTATGACCTGCCAGGGTGAGGCATTGATATATTTGT
>JBAPXT010000240.1:0-4844 GCA_049284355.1 Sedimentisphaerales bacterium | reverse complement strand
CCTTGAGAACAGGGGTAAGGTTGAACTTCGGGTTTTTCAGAAAACCAACCAACAGTTCCAGACAGCAGTTTCCCGGTCCGCGGCCTATGCCATAGAGCGAGCCATCTACAAAATTGGCATCGTGAATTATCCCTTCTATCGTATTGCCGAAGGCAAGCTGCTGATTATTGTGGCAATGCACGCCGATGGTTTTGCCCGGCAGGTGTTTTTTGTACAACTTGACCAGATACTCAATCTGCTCACAATATAGTGCGCCGAAACTGTCCACTACATAGACCACATCAACAGGGGTTTTTGCCATCTGGTCAAGCGCTCCGATAAGGTCCGGTTCGATTTCTTTTGAAACAGCCATTATATTGCAGGTGGTCTCATATCCCAAGTCGTGGCACTTATTGACAAGCTCTACGGCACTGTCGATATATTTAACGTAAGTAGCTGCACGAATCATATCGATGGGACTTTCGTCGGCGGGGGCGAACTCCTGCTCTTTTACCCTGTAAGAGTCAACCATAACGCTGATTTTTACATTGGATTCGATACCGTCTATTATTTCCCTGATTTTGTTGTCGTCGCAGTACTTCCATGCGCCGAACTCCTCAGGCGGATATAATTCTCTGCTGCTTCGGTATCCGAATTCCATATAGTCGATACCGGCTTTGGAAAGGGCCTGGTAGACAGCCCGGACGAATTCGTCCGTGAAGTAATGATTATTAATAAGTCCTCCGTCTCTTATCGTGCAGTCAAGTACCTTTATTTGTTCCCTGAACATATTCTGACCTTCTCTAAAGTTTATTCAATATCTTTTCCACCAAGTCAGGAGCGACCTCGACAGCCCACTGGCCGTCCTGGCAATAAGCCTGACCTATATCACTGATTAGCACAAACCTTGGCTGTTTGCCAACTGTTTTTTTATCATGTTTTATCAGGTCGATGAGATTATTTTCGGCTAAATTTAGGGGCAATTTTACAGGTATGTTGAGTTTTTTAAAAATTCTTCGGATTTTATCGAGCCTCTCTGGTTCGGAAAGCCCCATTTCAAGCTCTATTAAACCGGCAGCTATAATCCCAATAGCAACGGCCTCGCCGTGCAGTAACTCAAAACCGCTGGCAGCTTCGACAGCATGGCCTATAGTATGGCCATAGTTAAGTATTCTTCGCTGGTTTTTTTCCATAGGGTCGGCCTCTACAACGCGGCCCTTTATTTTACAATTGTAAAGGGCCATCTTTTCAAGCACGTCCGGTTTCCTGCTGAGAATAGCATCGAGATTACTTTCAAGAAAAGCGAAGTATTGACTGTCGGCAATTAGTGCGTGCTTTACGGACTCAACCAGCCCGGCCCTGAACTGTCTGTCGTCCAGCGTTGTCAACGTAGCAACATCAATGTAAATAGCCGATGGGTGCCAGAATGCGCCGAAAGCGTTTTTACTTATGCTCGAATCAACGCCCGTTTTGCCTCCTATTGACGAGTCCGCCTGTGCAACTGTGGTCGTCGGTACGTGAACAATGGGAACCCCTCTTTTGAAAACTGAGGCAGCAAACCCTGCGATGTCACCGACTGTTCCACCACCAAGAGCAACAACGAGACTGTCTCTGCCAAAATAGGCCCTTTCCATCGCCTCGACTATCGAAACGACCGTATTAAAGGTTTTAGAAGTCTCGCCGGCAGGAGCTATTACAAATGCAGGAATGTCTCTTTTGCCTGACAGTTTTTGCAAATATCCTGCTGAGACGAGATTTTCATCGGTGACAATAAACTTATTCGGCTGGTTAAAATCATCTTCGATTCGCTTCCACAGGGAGCCCAAAAAGTCTGCACCGATTCTTATAGTGTAACTTCTTTTCTCTGTCGTTGGAATTTTGATTTCAAGCTCGGTCATTTGACTTAAGAGAATATTGCTTTCTGCTCTTCAAAAAAAACAAAACTCAGCCGGTTGGCTGAACAATGCAGGATAGCAGATTTTTCTTACAAATGCAACTGGTTAAGTAAGTTTGGAAATTCCAAAAAGCCAATGGTGTAAACTAAATAGATACATATTATGACTCGTTTGTAACGCGAATTTGCTCTTGCTTTCACAACAACCGGCTGCTATATGTGTGTGGATTATGGCAACGAAAATAGCGGTTCCTATAGCAGCAGCAAATCTGGACCAGGCGAAGCAGCAAATTAAAACCGCCAAAGCCGCAGGCGCTGAGATGCTCGAATTGCGAACCGATTATCTCGAAAACCTCAGCACTGATTTGGTTAAAAATTTAATCGCCGCGGCTAAAGCTGCCGACCCTCAGCCGTTGCCGATAATTGTAACCTGTCGTGACATCCAGCAGGGTGGTGCGATTGACTATCCGGACCGGCTGCGAGTCGATGTACTTGCCGCGGCCCTGAAAGCAGGCGCCGAATTTATCGATTTCGAATGTGAAAATTTCCTCTCCACAGAAAATAGAGGGAGAATACAAAGAGCGATGTCACAGGCCTTAAAAGGCCGATTGATTTTGTCCGCTCACAATTTCGAGACGAAATTCCCCAACATTGCGCAACTTCATCGTCGCATCCAGACTTTACACCCGGCTGCGATTCCTAAACTGGTTTACACAGCCAATCATATCAATGATTGTTTTGAAGCTTTTGATTTGCTGCATAGAACCAGCGGCGAGCGAATTATATTTTGTATGGGCGCCGCCGGCCTTATCACCAGAATCACCGCAAAAAAGCTTAATTCTTTTGTTACATTTGCAAGTACAGACGAGAACAACGCAACCGCACCAGGCCAGATAACTATTGAGCAGCTCAAAACAATTTACCGATGGGATTCCATAAATGCCGAAACCAAACTTTACGGGGTAATTGGCACACCTATTGCTCATTCGGCAGGCCCTGTTGTGCATAATACCTGTTTCGCCGAAACGAGCGAGAATAAATTGTATCTGCCCTTGCTTGTCGAGGGTGGCAGAGAAGAGTTTGACTATTTTTTACGCCACATTCTCGCCAGAAGCTGGCTTGGGTTCCGCGGTCTTAGTGTAACGCTTCCGCATAAAGAAAATGCCCTAAATTTCGTCAAAGAAAACCGGGGTTTAGTCGAACCTTCCGCCGAGAAAATCGGCGCCGTCAACACCATTATCATTGGCGCTGACGGCAGTTTGCGTGCATATAACACTGATTATGCTGCAGCGATGGATGCAATTACTTCAACGCTCGGCTCCAAAGCCCATTTGAAGAATCTGCCGGTGGCCGTCATCGGCGCAGGCGGCGTGGCAAGGGCGATAGTAGCAGGTCTAAGCGATGCCGGCGCCAAAATTACTATTTACAACCGCACCGTAGAAAGGAGCGAAAAACTTGCAGCCGAATTCAATTGTGATTTTGCAACTCTGGATGATTTGCAGAGTTTAGATGTAAGATTGCTGATAAATTGCACAAGTGTCGGGATGCATCCGAACATTGATGAAACACCTATACCGCAGGAATACCTGAAAAAAAATATGGTGGTCTTTGATACCGTCTATAATCCTCCGCAGACCCTGGTGTTAAAACAGGCCGAGGAAAAGGGTGCTCAAACAATTGATGGCTTATCAATGTTCACAAAGCAGGCCGCCGCCCAGTTCAAACTTTTCACCGGTAAAGACCCCAACCTAAAACTTATGAGAAAAACCATTTCTAATTGCCTCTTTCAATAAGGGCCGATATAATTCTTGGCAGAAACGAATAACTTCTGAGGTAAAAAGATGGCAAAGAAGGAAAAAGTTGTCCTGGCATATAGTGGCGGGTTGGATACCAGCGTTATTCTGCCCTGGCTTAAAGAGACCTATGGCTACGAGGTGATAGCTTTTGCAGCCGACCTCGGCCAGGGCAACGAATTAGCTGGGATAAAACAAAAGGCCATCAAGTCTGGAGCTGTTAAGTGCATCATCAAAGACCTGCGAAAAGAATTCATCGAAGATTATCTCTGGCCGATGTTAAAATCCGGCGCGGTATATGAGGGTGGTTATTTGCTCGGTACAAGTATCGCCCGGCCGTTAATCGCAAAGCACCAGGTCGAAGTTGCCCACGCCGAGGGCGCTACTGCTGTCGCCCACGGTGCAACCGGCAAAGGCAACGACCAGGTTCGCTTTGAGCTGACATATATGGCTCTAGACCCATCCCTGAAAATTATCGCTCCGTGGAAGGACCCGAAGTTTACGCTGACCAGCCGGGAAGCGGCCGTCGATTATGCAAAAAAACACAAAATCCCTATCGACCAGAGCAAAAAGAAAATCTACTCTCGCGACCGCAACCTCTGGCACATCAGCCACGAAGGCGCTGACCTCGAAGACCCCGCCAATGAGCCGAAAGACAATTTGTTTGTCATCTCTCGACCGGTCTCGAAAACCCCTGACAAGCCCGATTATGTTAAGGTCGGATTTGATAAAGGCGTGCCAACGAAGCTTAACGGCAAAAAGATAAACGGCGTAGGGTTGATTGAGCGATTGAACCGCCTCGGTGGTAAACATGGTGTCGGTCAGGTAGACCTGGTCGAGAATCGCCTCGTTGGTATGAAGTCTCGCGGCGTGTATGAAACGCCGGGCGGCATGATTCTCGTCACAGTCCACAGAACTCTCGAAAGTCTCACGCTTGACAGAGAAACGATGCACTACAAACAACAACTCGCTCTAAAATATGCTGAACTTGTTTATTACGGCCAATGGTTTTCACCACTGCGAGAGGCCCTTGATGCGTTTGTCAATGTCACGCAGCGAAATGTCACCGGCGAAGTCAAGGTTAAATTATTCAAGGGACAATGCACACCAGCCGGTGTCAAAAGCCCGAACAGTCTATATCGAACCGACCTGGCAAGCTTCAAAATGGGCGCCGAATA
>JBAPXT010000239.1:0-2152 GCA_049284355.1 Sedimentisphaerales bacterium | reverse complement strand
GTATAAGTTCGGCCAAAATCTTTATCTTTACGAAGACAAGAAAGTCCTGCCCAGGGCGTATTTTCTAAATTCCCATAACACGCCCGATTTAAATGCCGGCCGGGTTGAAATCAACAATTATCGGCCTGGTTTTATCTCCCTGAAAACGTCGGCCAAGAGAGCCGGCCGCCTGTTTATAAGCGAAGCGCGGTATCCGGGCTGGCAGGCTCTTGTTGACGACAAAAACGTCAAAATATTAGAGTCAAATAAGTTCTTCCAGGCGATCGATCTGCCCGCGGGAGAGCATGAGGTTAAATTTATTTATGATCCGTGGAGCTTGAAGGCAGGGGCGGGAGTCAGCTTGCTGGCGCTGGCTGGTTTACTCGTGCTCTTTTTCGCCAACAAATCATTTCATGAACAATAAATTTAACGGGAAGATATATTATCTGTGTTTTGACAACCCCCAGCCGACCGGGGGGAATAAAAAAGCCTATCGCCATGTTGATTTATTGAATAAGAACGGCTTCAATGCCTATGTGCTCCACCATACCGATGGGTTTAGATATACCGCTTTTGTTAATGCGACAAAAGTCGCGTATCTTTCCGCCGCCAAATTGGGGCCGGAAGATTTTTTGGTGGTGCCGGAGGATTACGGTCCGAACAGTTCCAATCTTGCCCCGGGGATAAAAAAAGTCATCTTTAATCAGAACGCGTACTATTCCTTCGCCCATTATTCAATAGAAAAAGATAATATGACTATCCCTTATAGGAACAAAGATTATAAGGCGGTCATCGCCGTTTCCGAAGACAATATAAATTATTTGGCCTACGCTTTTCCGGGTTTAAAAATATTCCGCATCCACAATTCCATCGATGCTTCGATATTTAGCTCGAATAAAAACAAGCAAAAAGCCGTCTGTTTTATGACCAGAAAGCACGCGAATGAAGTGCAGCAGGTCATTAATATTCTAAAATTCAGAAATTCTCTCGGGGATTTTAAGCTTGTTCCCATTGAGAACAAGACCGAAAAAGAAGTCGCTGAAATAATGAAAACATCGTTGATTTATCTGGCCTTTGGTTATCCCGAAGGCTGCCCTCTTTCGATCGCGGAAGCGATGTCCTGCGGTTGTTATGTCATAGGTTATCATGGCTTCGGCGGCAGAGAGCTGATGAGCCCGGCGTTTTCGACCCCGGTCGAAGCCGCGGACATAATCCATTTTGCTAATTCGGCGGAAGAAATTATAAATATCTGCAATTCGTCGCCGCAGATTATTGAGGAAAAAGGCAGGCAGGCATCGGATTTTATCAGGGCCAATTATTCTCCGGGCAGAGAAGAAAGAGACCTTATCGATATCTGGAGCAAGATATTAAGCCTGTCAGATTAAAGGTGATAGGGCGAGGGTGCAGCAGTTAAAATTGGGGCGGCCAACGGGAATTGAACCCGTAATAACAGATCCACAATCTGCTGTGTTACCACTACACCATGGCCGCCATGCCCTAAACGTTCTTATTCTTCTGGAAGAAGTAGAGATAAGTGATCCCGAGTATACCAACAGTATTTATGATAATCAACGCACTGCTGCCAGCGCATCTTTCTATTATACAATGGCGGAAGAAGCCTGTAAAACAGCTTGTTTGACTGAAAATATGGCCCGTGTTAAACTCTAAATTTGTCGGGGTGTAGCTTAGTCCCGATGGTCATTATTGTATTATAATTATGGAATCATCGGGATCCCGACATTCCATTATTGAATATAATAATGTTGTCGGGACTTGGTAGATTGGTTTGTCGGGGTGTAGCTTAGCTTGGTAGAGCGCCTGCTTTGGGAGCAGGAGGCCGCTGGTTCAAATCCAGTCACCCCGATTGACTAACAACTTACAACTCGTCCGCCTACGGCGGACTACCTGCCTGCCGGCAGGCAGGCAACTGACAACTAGCTATTTGAAGTTGTTAGTCGTAGGCGCGAAGCGCCGTGTTGTTAGTTGTAAGTTAATAGGCGGGAGTAGCTCAGTTGGTAGAGCGTCACCCTTCCAAGGTGAGGGTCGCCGGTTCGAATCCGGTCTCCCGCTAATAAATTTTGCTACGCAAAATTTAAGAAGAAGGAGAAGAATTAAGGATTAAGGGGAATGTAAAATTAAGCAAAATTTATTCCTTAATCCTTCATCTTAATTC
>JBAPXT010000238.1:0-1752 GCA_049284355.1 Sedimentisphaerales bacterium | reverse complement strand
GTATACATGAGAGTTATTTGGTGATTTATCCACTAAACGAAGAAGCTTAGATTATTTTATGAACCTGGAGTGAATCCCTGAAACAGGACACTTAGGGTTAGGAAGGTTTGGCCGGGTCCCGAGTATAATTTTAGAAGGAGAAGGACCTTGCCATGAGAAACTTAAGAACGTTCAGTCAGGAATTCAAGCGTCAAGTAGTTGAAGCGCTCATGAGCGGCGAAAGCCGCCTGGCGCAACTCGGCAAACGGCACAACATTTCACCGAGTCTACTTTACCATTGGAAGAAACAGTATAGCCTGGGCAAATTCAACAACGAACCCATTGAAGAAGCCGCCCTTAAAGATAGGATTGAAAAGCTGGAGCGTCTTGTGGGCAGGCTCACCCTGGAAAATGAGTTCCTAAAAAAGGGGCTGCAGCACAATCTCAACCAGTCGCGGCACAACGGGAATTCATCCGCCAATGGCAATGTTTCGTCAGCAGTATCCGGAAAGGATGCCAAATGATGAATATCGCCAGGAGCACGTTTTACTACCGGCGCAAGGCACCGTCACCCGAGACCGGCGTGGACATTACCGACCGTATTGAAGCCATCTGCCTGGAGTTCCCCGGATATGGTTATCGGCGTGTCACCAAGCAACTCCAGCACGATGGAAAGGTCATCAACCACAAGAAGGTATTGCGGCTGATGCGGGAGAGTGACCTACTCTGCCGGGTAAGACGGCAGTGGGTAAAGACCACCGATAGTAAACACCCATTCTCCAGATTCCCCAATCTCATCAAGGATATGGTGGTGAGCCAGATGAACCAGGTGTGGCTGGCTGACATCACCTACATACGTATTCGAAACGGCTTTGTCTACCTGGCTGGGATTCTGGATGCCTATTCACGTCGGGTCGTTGGCTACGCCATCTCCGCCGATTTGGAGACATCTCTGACCGCGGAAGCGCTCCGGATGGCGCTTGAGCACCGACACCCAGCACCCGGTATCATCCATCATTCAGACCAAGGCGTGCAGTACGCATCGGTGGAGTATGTCGAGGAACTCCACCAGTACGGCTTTATGATTAGTATGTCACGGAGAGGTAATCCTTACGATAACGCCACCATGGAAAGTTTCTTCAAGACACTGAAATATGAAGAGGTTTACCTCTTCGACTATGAGACGATTTTGGACGTGCGAAAAAGGCTACCGTATTTCATAGAGGAGGTGTATAATCGAAAAAGACTGCATTCGGCATTAGGTTACCTGTCACCGGGGGACTTTGAGCAACTGGCACTAGACTACCGGAACAGGGAATAACCCGGCCAAACCCTCCTAACCTCTTCTGTCTAACCACAGGGGTGCACCCCACAGGGTGATATTTACGATTACAAAAATGACTTACTCGGTAGTAAACAATGGCGTTGATAAATTAAAATAGCCAAGCTATAATCGTTTTAACATAAGCGACAATGGTCGTGATCATTGACTTCCAACACCAAGTTAACCGAAACATCATCAAATTAACCATGTAGAAGATTAAAATAATGAGTTGAAAAATAGGAAACAATATGCTTTACCTGAAATTATGGGATGTAGCTTATGGTAATGCGGCCTATGTAAAAACACCTAACGGTAAAAATATTGTCCAGGATTTAGGCATCGGTTCATTAAAAGCTGGTTCGGCGACATTTAGCCCATTATTATTCTTAAAAAACAGGATGAAGGTACACAAACTGGACGAAGTTATAATCACCCATCCACATGCAGAC
>JBAPXT010000237.1:0-5015 GCA_049284355.1 Sedimentisphaerales bacterium | reverse complement strand
GTCGTAGACGAAGACGGGTCAATCAAATGCGCGGGTAGGTAGGGGGATAAATCCATTTTTTAATAAATTTTTTTACTCCTTCCCCTGTAATTAGTTACAAGTTTTTACCCCTCTAAAAATACTCAATCTTTCGCCTCAAACGCGCATGTCCGCTCTATTTTAGGAAGGGGGGTACTTTTTAGAGGAATTACCAATTACCAATAATCAATAAGAAAGGGAGCTGCTTACCAATGCCATCCGGCTAAAGTCTCGTCCGCCTGTGGCGGATTAAGTAATCTTTTAAATCTCGTTTGTAGCAGTTGTCTGCCACCGGCGGACTCGGTTTTGTTACTGTCGTCCGCCCACGGTGGCGCTGCGCAATACGCGATACGCACGACGCAATACGAGATAAATTATGCGAAACGAAGCCAATTTCCGAAAAAGTCAAATGTTCATAATCGTAATTCCAACAATGAATTACAAGGGAAAATGCAAATTGGACACTTGGTCAAAACAAACCCAATTTATAGTGAGCTTGCCTGCCCTGAGCTTGCCTGTGGTGAGCTTGTCGAACCAGTCGAAGGGGTCGAACCTATTTCTAATCCTGATGGTATGCTGGATCGGAGGTCAACCAGTTTTCGGCCAAGAGGGCAAAATCCCTGAAATCAATGAAGTTGTCTTGAAAGAGGTCGAGGACGGAACCGGCAGCCGGCTGCAGCCAGTTTTCGGTAATCTGGCGAAGGTCGTTATAGTCAACAATATAGTCGAGGTCAAAATCTCCCTGAAGCGGCGGCAGCAATTCAAAAGCAAGACCATAATTAGCGGTTTCGCTGGTCGAATTATTCACAACTTTGAGGGTGTATTGGCCGGAATCGGCAAGCAGAATATCGCATTTTATAAGATTATCATTTGGGCTGTAACCATTAGCCTGTTTGCTAAAGATTGGGTTCGCACCATTTGGTTTATAAATTCTCAAATCAAGGTTAGCCAAATACGGATGAAGTGTGTCAGTCCATTCCACTCTGCGGTCCCACGTTAGTGTGGCCACGAGGCGGTAGCGTTTTTGGGCCTGAATTGTATATGTGTGCTGCTGTGAGTGAGTGATTGTGCTGAAAGCCCAGCCTTTTTCCTCCGTGATGTTGACGCCGGTGAAAACCTGGTTCGAGTCGAGTAGTTCATACGCTCTTAATGCATCGATTCTTCCATAACCTCTATCGTTATTCCAGAGGTTATTAGGGTCAGCCGGATTAGTCGAACCGCCTGATTTATTATCGATATTCGGGAAAGCTGAATTTGCAATCACCGCCCTTATGACTTCATTTTGGTTGTCATTTGGGTTGGATGTATCATCTGCTAAACCTAATAAAAGTGCGGCCACACCAGCAGTGTGCGGAACTGAAAGGCTTGTCTGACCGCCGTTTGATGGCCAGGTGTACCAGCTATTGTTGGCGGCGGCGTTAGGCATTGTCTGGTTCTGGGAAGGTGCGACAATATCCGGTTTTCTTCTGCCATCAGAAGTGGGACCTGAGCCGCTTGAACTGCCGACTCTGGCATATAAGTATTCATTGTTGGGGTCGTTTAGTCTCAGACCTCCGGTTGTTATGCCATTGTAGGCGTCGCCAAATACAGCTATTTGAGTAGTTTCATTGCCTGCGGCGTTGGCGAAGATAACGTTATAATGATACGCATAATAATCGTACAGCAACGTCCAATCGCTTTGGCCATCAGGGTTAAGAGCTGTACCGAAGGAAAATCCTGTAACAATGACTCTACAATTTTTTGTAGTTACCAGATAATTGAGCGCATTATTAAGCTGGGTAGGGGAAACACTATCGGAATTTTTTGCCACCCGTGCACAATGGATATCAGCCCCCGGGGCGACACCTATATCATCAGGATACGAAACTCCTCCGCGACTTGCTACAATTCCCGCCATCCAGGTATCGTGGTTAGCTGGTGCGTTGTCATCACCTGAAAAATCATAGTTGAAGGCATGTGTTGAACCTGTGGGGTTGCCATTTGCATCTTTATCATAAAACGCCTCGTGAGTCGTAAGGACGTTCCGTGCGGTAATTAAGCCGACATTGACATTTTCGCCGGTTTCGCCAAGGGCGTGAACTGCCTGAGCATTTGAGCCGCCTTGTGCTGTGGATTCCGCGAGGGCATAGGCCTTTTGTGCAGCTAAATCATGGCATAGAATAACTGCACAAACAGCCCCCATTGTCAAAACGTATTGGTATTTTGACACATCACCCTCATTAACAGAATTAAAAACACCATTATAGCGGAATTTCAGGTGTTTTACAAGGTAAATATGGCCTTAAGGACGCAGCATTTTACTTTCCTTCAATTCCACAGGGACTGTAGAACCACACTTTCACCGATGGGAGGAGGGGTGAATGGTATAAAGGAACCGTCTTTATATCGCAGCCATCGTAGCGAAGGGTCTTCGAGTGGAACTGCAAATGAAAATGCTGCTTCAGCCGGTCGGCCATCGGATGTCAACTCCAATATCTCAACGGTCATACCTGTCAACTCGACGCGGTCTCCGACAGAGAATGGATGTTTCCTGTCGCGAAAGAGCGCATCAAACACCGTTGCGTAGAATCCATACTCAGGCCTAACCACAAGAGTTCTGGCGTCAGGACGATATACTTTTACGGGTCGAAACAAGCTTGATGTGAGAATTCTCAAGTGGCGAGGCATCGGCTGGCTGTTACCTTCCCAGGCAAGGGTATTAATGAGAAATAAGAATGCGACAGGGGGATTAATAATAACAAGGTCCTGATTCTTAACAGTATTATCCAGAGGCCCACTAATCATAAACTTATCAGTAAATTTTTTTGGCATCATAGGGTAAGCTGCGCGAAGCGGCAATGCCAGCGGAGCAATGATTAGATGAGCCAGTATAAATGTTGCAGCAAGCACAGGAGCAGGGACACGCCACAAAAGTGATTTTGGCCGCAATCCGGTTTTGTCGAAGACAACAAAAAGCAGTTGAGCGACAAGTCCCATCGCGCCGATACCCACAAACGTCAGAAGACGATCAGAGGGAAAAGTGGCACAAATGGGCAATACAGAAAGAACCATTCCCAAAGCCCAGAACCTTGCTATCCGGTCTCGCCGGAGTAAAGGAGCAATAACAAAAGCCACGAGTGCCAGAAAAATCAAGGCGATGCGCCATAGCGAAATCCACTTCTCGGGGGAAAGCATAATAGATACTTCTGACGGCGGCAGGGCCAACTGGCCGAGCAGCAAAAACGGAGCGTGGTTTTTTACTGCGGACATAAATTGCAAAGGCTCGCCGAGGGGGTCAACGTAACCCCCAATGTTTTCTATACCGTAACCAAGATGAGTCCACAAAAGCCGCCAAACTATAACCACAACGGCGTAAGGGATCACAGCTACAATTCGCTGGTGCCAGTAGCTTCTGTCAATGAAGACCATGTATGCTGCCAGATAAGCACAAGTAGAAATTCCTGCTTCTGCTGACAATAGACTTGCTGCCAGGAGTAAAGGCCCCAGAGCTATACCAGCGAGCCAATTGTCCCGCCGCCATTTGTCGTGAGCGATAATTGCAAGGACACCAAAAAATGTTGCCATCAAGGCATTGCGATTTGAGAGGAAACCGGCTGGCATGCCGTGAGCATCGTCGATGGCGTATAGGAGGGCAGCCAAACCAGCAATCAGAGGGACAACTGCAAATCTACGATAGAAAAATGCCACCGCCATTACAAGGGCCCAATACCACAGAAGACTGTGCAGATGCATAAGTGGAGGGCTATTCGGCCAAATGATATAGTCGAGCCAGTGTGTGAGCGAAGCCAGAGGTCTCCAGAACGCTCCTTTTACATTTTCATAGGTCCACCAAGGCAGGAGACCATAGTCTTTTAATTTGAAAATATGCTCCGGATTACCGTCAAAGAAACAAAACATATCAATTGGTGAATTCAAAACCCTAATCGGACTGTTTGAGCCGGACATTAAGAGCTTATGATGATAGTCATCGGCAATCAGTCCTGCTTTTAGAGATGGCAGGGTCAATATAACGGCTAATGCAGCAACATAAATCGGGGAAAATCGGCTGGTCAGGAGGGTATGAATAAATATCTTGCAACTACTGTGAGAATCTTTTGTTTGGGCATCTTGTATCATTGTTGTCTTAGCCATCGGACAAATTTTGCCAAGCCGGCCTGAATGGTTGTATTTGGTCTGTAGCCGAGTTCGTTTGCGGCTTTGGTGACATCGGCATAGGTGCGTTCGACATCGCCGGGCTGAGGGGGCAGATATTTTTTAATCGCCTTTTTGCCGAGGGCTTTTTCGATTTCGGCAATCAAACCATTGACTGATATCGGGCGAGATTCGCCGAGGTTGTAAATACTAAAGCCGGAGTATTTGTTCATTGCTGCGACAGTGCCGTCGATGATGTCGTCAATGTAAGTGAAGTCGCGCATCATAGAGCCGTCGCCATAGACTGGTATGGGTTTATTTTGCTCGATGAGTTTTGCGAATTTGTGGATGGCCAAATCGGGTCTTTGACGAGGGCCATAGACGGTAAAAAAACGCAGGGTAGTTATGCAAATTCCGTAAAGGTGATGATATGTATGGCAGATAAGCTCGCCAGCCTTTTTGGTGGCGGCGTAAGGTGATATTGGGAAATCAACGTTGTCATCTTCAGAAAAGGGAACCTTTTTATTGTTGCCGTAGACGCTTGAGCTTGAGCCGAAGATAAACTTATTAACTTTATGTTTTTTAGCAGCCTCGAGCAAGGCCATCGTTCCATTTATATTGACATCTGCGTAAAGCAAGGGTTTTTCAATCGAGGGTCTGACGCCAGCTTTAGCGGCCAGATGCACGATTATTTCAACACCGTCACCGATGGTTTTATCCATAGCTGCGCTATCGCGAATATCAGCTTCAACAAGCCGGAAATTTTTATTCTTGAGGCAAGCGGCGAGGTTGCGGTGTTTGATTTGGGGGTCGTAAAAATCATCGAAATTATCAAGGCCAATTACCATCAAGCCATTATCGAGAAG
>JBAPXT010000236.1:0-3509 GCA_049284355.1 Sedimentisphaerales bacterium | reverse complement strand
ATTTCCTGCGCCGCCCCCACCCCTTCGTGGGTCAGATGGACCGCTTTCCTGTCGTGTTCAACTTCGTAATATTGCGTAGCTCTCCCTAATTTGGCTTGTGCATCCTCAAACTCTCTCTCGGCCTTCTCAATCGCTTCTTGGGCTTCTTCGATTCGTTTGTTGTCTCTGTCCTTTTTCGCTCCGGCTCGTTCCCCGGCAGCGCCGGCTCGCGTTCGTTCAGAAGAATCGATTTGTTTTTTGATGCGCTCGTAGTTACTTTGCAGAGAAATTAGTTTCCTTGCCACCTCATCTGCTTTTTTATATCTGGTGACATCATCTAAAGCCGGCCCCGATATAATAAGCGGCGTTCTCGCCTCATCGATTAGAATTGAATCGACCTCATCAACTATGGCATATTCCAGCGGCCCCTGCACCATATGTTCAAGCGACAGCTTCATATTATCTCGAAGATAATCGAATCCGAATTCGTTGTTTGTCCCGTATGTTATGTCGCAGGCATACTGACCCTTCCGTTCGTCACCGGCCGTGTCCATATCCGCCTGAATCGCCCCTACGGTCAGCCCCAAAGCTTTATAAATCGGCCCCATCCACTCCGCGTCACGTTTGGCTAAGTAATCATTGACCGTAACTATATGAACATGTCGCCCTGTCAGATGAACAAGATATGCTGCCAGTGTTGCCACCAGCGTTTTACCCTCTCCTGTCACCATCTCCGCAATCTTGCCGTCATAGAGAACATTGCCCCCGATAAGCTGCACGTCGAAATGTCTCATCCCGACATTTCGCCTTGCTGCCTCACGAACAACCGCAAAGGCCTCAGGCAAAATATCCCCCGGCTCGGTGCCGGCTTTTAATTTGGCCTTGAACTCAGCCGTCTTTGCTCGCAGGCCCTCATCATCAAGCTTTTGTATCTGCTCTTCAAATTCACCTGCCTGCCGGGCGATTATCGAATACGCTTTCACCAATCGCTCGTTGCGGGAGCCAAAGATTTTTATGATAATTTTACTTAATTTATCTATCATCGACATAAAAACCAGAATGTGAAAAGCATATACGAATATATTTTGTGCAAGTATTGCAAAATTGGCATAAAATGTCAAGGAAGCAAAAATGGAAACTATCCTTGAAAGAAAAAGGTATAACAGTAAAATACTAACAACCGGAGCCGAAGTTGTCTCTTAATCCAGGCTTAATTTTGTCTCAGCCTCTTCTGAAGACATACGTCGTATATCTGGTATGAAAGAATTTTATGCTTGAAGTGAAAAATAACAGGTTTGGGGTATCAGGCGGTCAAAAGCCCCAGGCGCCGGATTTCGATTATGTCGGTGCCCCCATAGAAGCTGGCTTTGAAAAGCTGGATACTTCTCTTAAAGGTCTTTCTGAAACAGAAGCCCAAAGACGTCTCGAGGAGTATGGCTACAATGAACCTGCCAGAAAAAAGAAAAGGACCATTCTTTTTCAAATTCTTTCAAAATTTCTCAATCCTTTGGTTATCGTCCTTTTGATTATCGCGGCATTTTCTTTGTTCTTCGGTGAAAAAATTAGCGCGATTCTGGTTATATTGATGGCGATTATGAGTGTCTTTCTGTCTTTCTTCCAGGAATACCGAGCAGGTAAAGAAGCGGAAAAACTCAGCGAAATGGTACGCGCCACTGCAACCGTATATCGCAACGGGAAAGCAAAGGAAATAAAAATCAGAGAGATTGTTCCGGGTGATATCGTCGATTTGTTCGCCGGAGACATGGTGCCTGCGGATTTGCGCATAATTTCCTGCAAAGATTTGTTCATTAATCAGGCGTCATTAACCGGTGAATCGTTCCCCATAGAAAAAATTGCAGAGCCGATACATCCTGAAAGTAAAGCTATATCTAAGTTGACCAACATTGCTTTTATGGGCTCAAGTGTGGTAAGCGGTACGGGGCTAGGCTTGGTTGTAAAAACAGGCATTGCCACCCAGTTTGGCGAGATCTCCCGCAGGCTTACCTCCATTGTGACTGAGAGCAGCTTTGATAAAGGAATACGCAGGTTCACCTGGCTTATGATTCGCTTTATGCTTTTTTTAGTGGTCGTTATCTTTGGCATAAATGCTTTACTAAAAGGCAACTTTATCGAGGCTCTCCTCTTCTCCCTGGCTGTGGCTGTAGGACTCACTCCCGAGATGCTTCCAATGCTGGTAGCAATAAATCTCTCCAAGGGCGCAATTGCAATGTCCAAGAAGCAAGTCATAGTAAAACGGTTAAATTCCATCCAGAATTTTGGGGCAATGGATGTGCTTTGCACCGATAAAACAGGGACTCTTACTTTGGACAGAATCGTCCTTGAAAAACACTGTGATGTGGTAAGAAATGAGAATGATGATGTTTTAAGGTTCGCTTATATTAACAGCTTTTACCAGACAGGCCTTAGAAACATACTGGATAGGGCCATCCTGAAGTACGAAAAATTACTGGTAAAGCAGTATAAAAAGGTCGATGAAGTGCCTTTTGATTTTTCCAGAAAAATAATGTCGGTGGTCGTCGAAATGGATGGCAGGCACACTATTGTTTCTAAGGGTGCTCCGGAAGAAATTTTTAAGAGATGTAAAAAATTCGAATTAGAGGGTGAGGTATTGGATATGGAGGATTTGATACTCACCGATTTAAAAGAGGAATATGACGACCTCAGCGCAGATGGCTTTAGGGTTCTTGCTGTCGCATATAAGAATATAGAAAATAAAAAAGATGTATATTCAAAAAACGACGAGCAGGACCTGATTCTCAAAGGATATATCGCCTTTTTGGACCCCCCTAAGCCGACAGCAAAAAAAACAATCGAAACACTAAAAAGTCTTGGAATAGAATTCAAAATTTTAACCGGCGACAATGAATTGGTAACAAAGAAAATATGCAGCGAAGTCGGCCTTGACATCAAAGGATTAACTACAGGAGACGAATTAGAAAAAATAAATGATGAAACCCTCAGAGAATTGGTAAAAACCACTTCCGTTTTTGCCAGACTCTCGCCTTTGCAGAAAGAGAGAATAATTCGTGCGTTACATAAAAACAAGCATACTGTAGGTTACTTGGGGGACGGTATAAATGATGCCCCCGCCTTGAAAGCTTCAGATGTAGGAATTTCCGTGAATAACGCTGTTGATATCGCAAAGGAATCCGCTGACATAATCCTTCTCAAGAAAAGCCTTATGGTCCTGGAGGATGGTGTTATAGAGGGAAGAAAAACCTTCGGCAATATCCTTAAATACATCAAAATGGGGTCAAGCTCAAATCTCGGCAATATGGTTAGTATGACCGGCGCGAGTATATTCTTGCCGTTTTTGCCTATGTTGCCAATCCAGATACTATTGAATAACTTCCTCTATGACCTGTCGCAGGTGGCCATTCCTTCGGATGAAGTGGATAAAGAATATCTTCTAAAGTCGAGGCCCTGGAATATAAATTACATCAAAAAGTTTATGCTTTTTATTGGCCCTATTAGTTCCATATTTGATTTTGTAACCTTCGGAGTATTGT
>JBAPXT010000235.1:0-3391 GCA_049284355.1 Sedimentisphaerales bacterium | reverse complement strand
ATCGTGCTGAACCGATGCGCGATTACAATGCTTGTCCTGTCATGCATAATTTCTTCGATGGCCTGGTGAATCTTCGCTTCGCTGTCGGCATCAACCTGACTGGTGGCCTCATCGAAAATCAGAATTGCGGGATTTTTCAAAATTGCTCTGGCTATAACGATTCTCTGCAACTGGCCGCCGCTAAGACCAGCCCCCTGCTCACCGATTATCGTATCATAGCCATCGGGCAGAGGTGAAATGAATTCGTGAGCAAATGAACGCTTGGCTGCGGCAATTATCTCTTCTCTGGTGGCGCCGGGTTTACCATAAGCGATATTTGCCGTTATGGTATCATTGAACGTTACTACATCCTGCGTAACCATTCCAATCTGGCTTCGCAAACTAAACAGAGTTGCATCGCGAATGTCTTTACCATCTATCAAAACTTGGCCGCTATCTGGGTCATAGAACCGAGGTAACAAATTTGCAAGCGTTGTTTTACCTGAGCCATTGGGGCCTACTAGGGCAATATTATGACCGGCTTTTACCGTCAGATTGATTCCATTAAGGATCGGCCTGTCGGAACCAGGATAGCTAAATACAATATCTTTAAATTCGATCGTGTCTTTAAGAGGCGCAAGTTCAACCGCCCCCTGCTTTTGCAGTTCTAAAGGCTGGTCCATAACAGCAAAAACTCTCTCCGCAGCAGCATTTGCTTCCTGAATCTTGTTCCAGATATCGCTTGTCTTTCGTACTGCTTCCGCAGCGGTTCCCAGTAGAATCAGCAGCACCAGAAAGTCGGGACCTTCCAGTTTCTTCTGTGCCACCCAGCTTGCACCGACCAGAAGCGCAACAGAACCTGCCGCCATTCCAAGCACTTCCAGAACAGGCATTGTCGCTGCATCGACCCTCGAAATTTTAAGCAGTTGCGTTAACAGCTTTAGATTGATATGCTCGAAGATATTCTTCTCATAATTCTGCTGGTTATATACTTTAACCACTTTAAGACTTTCCATTGTTTCCTGCAGCTTTGCGAGCATTTGCGACCAGGCCATAAGAGATTTTTTTGAAGCCTTTTTCATTTTTCTTCCCAGCAGACTTACCAGCCAAAGGGTCGGCGGCGCACCGCAGAGAAAAACAAGGGTCAACTGCCAGTCTATGTAGGCGGCCATTCCCAGCAGCGCTACCGTGTTGAGCGGCTCACGCAGGGCCTTACCAAGCATTATTTTTATGCCGTTGCCCATTACACCGGTGTCACGCACCAGCCTGCTGACGGTATCACTGGGTCTTTCATTGGCAAAAAAACCAATAGGCATATTCAAAACGTGCTCAAAGGCCTCCCTTCGCAAATGATTTATGCCAACCTGCACAACTTTTTCAGCAAGAAAACTTTGATAATACTTTGCCGTGCAGCGAACAACCGTAACAATTCCGACCGCCACTATAATAAACATTATGGCCTTTGTCTGATTTTCACTGCTCTGCTCTCTGGGCAATCTGCTAAGTACAAATTGCGCATATTTCATAAGCGTTGCACCGGCATTGAACTTCATTCGCTTCATATCGGACCAGCCTAAACTGTCAATGTAGGCAATGTTCTCGGTAGTGCTTATCGCCATTGTTATAATTTCCGGCCTTCCGTCAGGAGCAAAACGTTTGACCTTTAATGTAATCAGGTTGTCCTTTACAGTAGCTAACTCCTGCAGCAATTTTGGTGCTCTGACCGGGTTGTTTTCCGGATTAGGCCCGATTAAAGCATTGCCTGCTTCGATGATTCTGTCGCCGACTTTAAGCCCTGCTGCATGGGCAATACTTCCTTTTGCAACTTTGGTTACCTGCAACTGATTAACAACATCCTGATTGTCGCTGGCGGCCACATCAGTAATATTAGGAACATAAAAATCCATGCCGTAAAACCAGTTACAGGTTTTCCTGTCAACCCAGCCATGCAGTCCCTCCTCATTCATCATTACCTTTAGCATCGGTATCACAGTCATAAAACTAAGAGATAAAAGAACAGAAACCAGAATCGCGCTAATAACGACAACGACAATTCTCGGCCACTGCGGCCAGATATACTTGAATATTCTCTTAAGTGCCTTCATAACAGTTATCTCCGGTTTTATCAAGGTTGACCAGAGACAATAGCAAACTACGCCCCCACCGTCAAGCCCAAATACTCCTGGGGTAAAGCTGGTGATATGACGGAGTGTAGGGCAAAGTAGAGATTGAATTTTTGAAATTTATCTTGCACTTTTTGCTATAAAAGTCAGAATAACCAAGTGATAACTTTTTGGCGAGCTATAAAAACCAGAAATGCATAGTAAAATGACAGATGAACAATTCAGTAAAAGCAAAGCCATTATTCATATTTCAATTCTGCTGGTGATTTCACTTTGTATTGGCATATATCTTATCAGCACAACAGTTCTTATTTCAAAAGACGGGGTAACTTTCATAGAATACGCCAAAAATTTTGAAACTTCCCCTGTGAAGACAATGAATAGCGGAGATCAGCACCCCGGCTATCCCTTCCTAATTATTGTTGCACATAAAATAGCAAAAACAGTATATGAGGGTTCGTCAGTATGGAGCTGGATTTATTCTGCTCAAGCTGTGGCTCTGATGTTTAGACTACTCACTATGGCATTACTTTATTTTATAGGCGAACGGATTGTAGGACAGAGAGTTAGCTTCTGGGCCATCTTAATTCTTATCCTGCTTCCTGATGCTGCAGAGTATGGAAGTGATGCTCTGAGTGATTGGCCGCATATTTTCTTTTTGTCGGCCGGTTTTTCGCTGTTGATATGGGGATCGGCAAGCAGGAAATGGTGGCTGTTTGGTTTTGCGGGAGTTGCAGCTGGAATGGGTTATCTAATTCGGCCTGAGTGCGTCCAAATAATTTTGTTTGGCACTTTGTGGCTGGGCCTGCAACTGTTTTATTCGGGGCGGGTTATAAGCAGACGTAAGACAGTATTTGCGTTCGCCCTGTTGCTGGCTGGTTTTTTGGCTACGGCTGGGCCATATATGGAACTTAAGGGAGCAGTATTTCCCAAGAAGCAGTTAGTCGAGCTCACAGCCAATATACAATTATCCGGAGTTAATAAGCAGGAAATCGGAATCCACTCAAATGATATATATGCCGCCGGCTTTGCGCCGTCAGATATTACAGGGGCTTTGGGCAAGCTGGTGCAGCGAGTCAGCGAAACGCTGATGTGGTTTTTTGTGCCAGCTTTATTAATAGGTATGTATAAGTGTCTGGGAAAACGAAATTGGCGTGAGCCGGAAAGGTTTTTTGTAATTACCCTTATTGCCCTTAACATACTTATAATGACATGGCTATACTGCAAACACGGTTATATGAGCAGAAGACATACTTTGCCGTTAGTAATATTTACAATTTTTTATGTTC
>JBAPXT010000234.1:0-5138 GCA_049284355.1 Sedimentisphaerales bacterium | reverse complement strand
CTTACGCCGGAAGAGTTTATCAGGCAGGAAACTGAAAAATTTTCCACAGGCATGCCTGTGGAAACAGGATTAATTAACGCTGGATACTCTAATCTATAGTGGTACAATAAACGGGGTAAGGTCAGTTTCAATTTGGGATGTTTAACCCTGATTATCCAGCTCCAATAAAGAAAAAAATATACACGCTAGATTACGATATGTATGTAACAAAATTATTGGGCAAAACAGACATAGAGCAAACCCTAAATCGTTTTCATGAAAAAGTTAATCGTTCTTTCGAAGAAGTAATTACAGATGAGTTGCGAAAAATTATGGAGCCCTTAGATGGATAAAGAATCAGCATTTTCGGCTGAGTATGACATTAACAATACTACCGACTCCAAACCCTCTATACAGGAGAAGAGTTCTACGTCGAAAGATAAAGAAGCGAATGACTTTGTTAAAACAATTGAATCGAATTATAAGCTTTCCAAGCCAAGACGTAAAATAATTAGTGCCAGGATTATACCGGAATGAAAGAAATAATAATTCGAAAAAGAGCGCGATTATCCCAAGGAGATATTTATAAGGATGTTGAATTTATAGAGTATGCGATTGAAAAAGCGGGCGTTATTGAAATATCAAAAATTGTTTTCCCTTTCGTAGTAGTACTCACACAAGATTGCGACCTAAACCAAGACTATACAGTGCGTTGGTCAAGAAAAGATATATCTAATCAGGATAAGAAAATAATTTCAGTCATTGTAGCTCCTTTGTATAATGAAGAGCATGTTTGCAAAGGCGAGCATCTGTCTGAGTTGGGAATGACCATGGCAGAAATTAAGAGTAAAACTCTAGGAAATAACCTAAGACAAAATCAAACGCCAAGATATCACTATTTAAAATTTCCTAAAAATGTACCAATCGTTACGTCTGTTATAGATTTTAAACATTATTTTACAGTGAATGTTGAATACTTAAAAAAACACAAAAAAGAAAATTTTATTTGTCAGATAGGGCCTCTTTATAGGGAAGCTGTGTCACAAAGATTTTCTAATTATTTATCACGAATAGGTCTCCCGAAAAATGAAACAAGCCAACAAGACGCTGCACCTGGCCGATGATAGCGGTCTTGTGAAAAAAGGGTATTAAAAAATGGAAAGAAGCAGCGTTTTATATGGATAGGAAACTGAGATCAACAAAAGGAGAAACAGATGAAAGAAACATACATCCGATTTATGGCACCAGTAATCCCGGTAACCGTTGATCAACTGATGAAAGTCGTGGATAAGAAACTCCACGAAAAATATGAACGGCTGAACTTACTCCTATCTTCTCCCGGTGGCTCTGTCTTTCATGGCTTATCAGTTTACAATTTTCTCAAAGGATCTCCCATTCAAGTTTACACCTACAATTTCGGAAGTGTAGATTCAATCGGTGTCGTTATTTATTGCGCTGGCTCCAAACGTTTCTGTGTTCCTCATGCTAGATTTCTGATACATGGTGTGAAGATGACTTTCCAAGGACAAGCTATTTTTGATGAATTCCAGATTCATGAACACCTTAAATCTTTGCAAATCGACCAAAAAAACATTGCCCGTGTGATTGCTGACAATACAGGCAAAGTATCCGATGTTATTGAAAAAGATATGCATGATAGGAAAACATTGAGTCCGAGTGAGGCAAAGGATTATGGTCTAGTTCACGAAATTAAATCGGAACTCTTCCCTGCTGATGCTGAGTTTATGTCCATAGGCGAACCGATGCAACAGGGTATGCCTATTCAGCTTATGCAACAGGTCCCACAAGCAGGAAACTTCACTATGTCAGTTGATATAGATATAGTCACAATATAAAATATCATCGAACGAGGCACTCCAGCGAGGATCTTCGCTGCGCTACGAGAGGCAAGCATATTACCCGCTGGTTTTGCGGTTCTGACGGCGGCGGTCCTGTTCTTTCAGAAAACGCTTTCGGATTCGAATAGAATTAGGACAAATTTCAACAAGCTCACTACAAGATAACTCTTGCCTCTTTTACTCTGTCTCTGTAATTTGTTTCCCTGATGGATGATATACGGCGGAAATTAGAACTGATTGACAGGCAATTAGCCGGGGGGACTCTCGCAAATTTTCACAAGCAGATTGTAAGCACGGCGCCACTGGTGTTTGTAGCTGTGGGTTTAATTGCGGGAATTTTGATACAAGATGTATTTGGTTTACCGGTTTGGGTTTGGCTGGTATTCGTGGGGGTTTGCGCAGCTGCAACGATTATTTTGTATGTCGTATATCATATATGGTATGTCGGAAAAGAAGAAAAACTGCCCTATATATTGGCCTATACGGCGTTGGTTTGCTTTGTTTGTCTTGGTGCGATTCGGCTGAGCAGCTTCAGCAACCCTGAGCCAGATGATATCCGCAATTTTGTCACCGGCAAAAAAGAATTAACCGCAGAGAGCGCAGAGAACGCAGAGAAGAAATCAAAAATGGATTCCCGCTTGCGCGGGAATGACAGGGACGAGGAGAGAAAATTAGCTACGGTTCGTGGGCTGGTTGTTACAGAGCCATACACCAATAAAAATCAGAACTGGGAATTTGCAAAGTTTATGCACACCGACCCAACCAGCAGCTTTTACCTGAAACTCGGCGAGGTGGAAACTGTCGATGGCTGGGCAAAGGTGAGCGGGACTGTGCGGGTGCAGGTTGATGAGCCGGTGCTGGATTTGAAAGCCGGTGATTATATTCAGGCGTACTGCTGGTTAGACAGATTCGAGAAAGCCACTAATCCGGGCCAGTTCGATATGGCTAAGTACCTGGCGAGAAAAAATGTCTTTGTTGCTGCCTCTGTGCCGTCGGCGGAGGCCATTGAAGTACTTCAAGGTGGTTCTGCTGATTTTTTTGTGAAAATGAAAAGAAAGGCAAGAGAGATAGCTGTGCGGTCGCTATTGGGCAGTCCGTATCCGCAGGATGAAAGCGAAGGCCTGCTGCAGGCACTTGTTCTGGGTTACAGAGCGGACATGGACAGTGCCACTTATAATGCGTTTCGCAAGACGGGACTATTGCATTTTGTGTGTCTATCCGGGATGAACTTCGGTATTTTTGTCGGGATGATATGGTGGGTATGCAAATCGGCAGGCCTGACAAGAAAAACTCAGGCGATTGTTTGCATAATTTCAGCGGCGATGTTTGTGCTGGTGATTCCGTCGAACCCGCCGGCATTTCGGGCGGCAATAATCTGCCTTGTCTTTTGTTTGTCATTTTTCTTTCGCCGACAGAACAATCCTTACAATTCACTGGCACTGGCGGCGATAATCCTGCTAATTATTAGGCCGACAGACCTTTTTGAGGTCTCTTGGCAGTTATCGTTTGCAGCGGTACTGGGCATTTTGCTTTTAACGAACCGGATTCATTTTTTCTTGTATGAGAAGATAACAGATAACTTGCGGTTTGAACAAATACCAAAGATAAAGGGCTTTGCCTGGGCAGGGTCGATGCTTTTGAATCTTTTTTGCGTCAGTTTGGCTGCCTGGCTGGCCAGTTCAGGAATCCTGTTATATAATTTTTATACGATTCAACCTCTTACAAGCGTCTGGACAATAGTTGCCTCGCCATTTATAGCGGTGATTTCATTTGCTGGCTATCTTAAGCTGCTTATCGGCCTGGTTCTGCCGACAGCAGCATCGATACTGGATGTGATAATAAAACCTTTATCAAACTGCCTCATCTGGCTCGTAAAACATATAGCGCAAGTAGATGTCTCGCAAGTAGTTGTAGGTCATTTGTCGGTTTGGCTGGTAGTTTTCTACTACTGCACCATTTTGTTTATAGCGTTTATTCATTTTAAGCACACCTTCGCAAAAAAAGTAATCTCTGTAGGAATGGTTCTGGCGATTATACTCTTTCTTGGTGTTACAAAATGGCAGAGGACGCATCGGGACAATCTAACAATGACCTGTCTGGATGTTGGGCATGGGCAGGCGATATTGGCCCAGTTGCCGGGTAGTGCCAATATTTTGTTCGATGCAGGCTCGTTGTACAAAAGTGACGTCGGCAGACGGATTGTAGCGCCTTTTTTGAACTACATCGGAATAAACAGAATCGATTCGATTATCATAAGCCACAGTGATATAGACCATGTTAACGGAATACCTGGGATAGCCGAATGCTGCAAAGTTAAAAATGTTTATGCCAACGAAGCTTTTTTTGATACGACAGACCGGTGGGGTGCTGCAGAATTTCTCAGCGAACAACTGCTCAAAAAAAGGCATAAAATATTGCATTTGGATGAGAGTTTAAATTTGGCAGGCGACGTTAAAATAAAAACACTTTGGCCAGACAAAAAAGCAACTTATTATGAGCAACTAAGCGACAATGACAAATCATCAGTTTCGCTAATTGAATTTGCGGGTAAAAAAATCCTTCTGTGCTCGGACATTGAGAAATTTGCCCAAGCGGAGCTTTTTCGCATTTATCCCGACCTTAAAGCCGATGTGGTTATTGTTCCACATCACGGCTCAAGCAAAACTGCCGAACAACATTTTCTCGAAAATCTCAATGCGAAGATTTTGATGTGCAGTTGCGGTCGCAGCGATTATAAAAACAACCGGACAATCAAACCAAAAAGCAAAGCCAAGTGGCTGTGTACAGCCGAACGCGGCGCAGTCATTGTTTGCATTGATAAAGACGGTATGATAAGATAATGGATACGAGTCAATAGAAACATAAAGGTCGTTGAGACTGTGAAGAAATTCTCCAAAATACTGACGGCGATAATCGTAAGTTTAATTGCTTGCATAGCTGTAATCGGCTGCGCGCATACTAAACCAAGCAGAGGCGATTACACCTTCAAGAGCAACGCCGTTGACATAAGCTTTTATAAATCCTCGTCTACCACAGAATCTTACCCGGCCCTCAGCGGCAAGAATGTCAGAAACATCATATTCTGCATCGGTGACGGCATGGGTATGGGCCAGATTGCGCTGGCGAGGATGAAATCAGCTGGTCCAGATGGCTTATTGTATATGGAACGAATGCCGGTCGCTGGTTTTGTTAGAACGCATTCGGCCAATGCGATGGTAACCGATTCGGCTGCAGCCGGCACAGCACTGGCGTCAGGCGTAAAAACTAACAACGGCATGGTCGGCATGGCACCTGACGGCA
>JBAPXT010000233.1:0-15398 GCA_049284355.1 Sedimentisphaerales bacterium | reverse complement strand
GCTTGAGAGAGCCGTTGAGATAAATCCAACCCTGGCTGAGTCACGTGTGAATCTGGGTAATATTTACCTGAAAAAAGAAAGAACCAAGGACGCAATAAATGAATACGAAGCGGCTTTGAAAATCGACCCGGACAATGCCAAGATGCGAAACAGCCTCGGGAACGCATACACTAAACAAGGCTGGTTAAAAGACGCTATTTCGCAGTATAGGCAATCGGTCGAACTGGACCCAAATTTCACGGAAGCGTACAAAAATCTGGCAAACGCTTACTGCAAACAGGGGATGTTCGGGCAGGCCGAAACGCAATTGAAACAGGCAATCACTTTGGAGCCGGAAAACGCCGGCTGTTACAGTCAATTAGGCGATGTTTATAACCAGATGGGCAATTATGAAAGAGCAATATCTCAATATAAAAAAGCATTGGCGATAAAGGACAATTTTGCTGAGGCATATTACGGTTTGGCTCTTTGTTATAACAAATTGGATTTGGTTGACGATGAAACTCAAGCGTATAAAAAAGCTTTGGCTATTAAGCCAGATATGTTAGCTGCTTTGGTGAGTTTAGGAAATGTATATTTTAAGAAACAGAATTACGATGCAGCTATCGAACAGTATAAAAAAGCTGCCCGGATAAAACCCGATGACAGCACGATTCATTATAATATCGGAGCGGCGTATTCCAATCAAGGACAGTATGAGCAGGCGGCGGCCGAGTACAAAAAAGCGATTGAGATTGACCCGAAGATGGGTGATGCACATAACGGACTGGCATTTGCGTTTTACAGGTTAGAAAAGTATGACCTGGCGTGGCATCATATAAAAGTAGCCGAGGGATTAGGAGTCAAAATTTCCGAAGAACTGCTCGCTGCCATTGAGGATGAACTGAAATAGACACCAGTAATACGCTACTTTTTAATATTTGAATCCAGGAAACTCGCTCCCCAGCCAATAAGCCTGCCGTTATCAAAAACAAGAGGCGTCAACTCGTCGTCTTTGATGGTGGCTGGATTAGCGGTATATATCACACTTTTTACATCTGTGTAGTAATACAGCACTTCCAAGGTCTTGTCTTTCCCCTGCAAAATTTCACTTTTATAGGGGCTGTTAACTGTTGGCTCGCCGAACCAGCCGCCTCCGCTTTTGTTTCCCATAATCGCGAGCGCCTGCTGTTTGGTCATTCCTACAGAAAGTTTCATAATATTCTGCCTGTTTGCAGTTCTAACGCGGTCAAGCGAAGAAGTACATCCGGCTGCCAGCACAAACAACATGGAAACAACTGCTGCTTTTTTCATAACTATACCTTTCCCTGAGATACCAGCCGATACACCTGATTTCGGCCATTTTCATGGATTTTAGCTTAACAGAAATTGAATTAAAAGACAATATTTTGCTCTCCTCAAAAACGGCCGTATCTTACAAAATCATTGATACTATTGCGGTAAGGGTGTATATTGCTATGGGACCCCATTTTGCAGTAGGTCGCAAAACAGGAACGCTGTTAGATAAATTCAATGTGGAGGATTTTATTGTGCGAACAGCTAAAACAATAATCACGGTTGTTATTTTGAGCGCAATCTTTGCCGGTGCCGAAGAGGTTGACCCCAATAATTTGGCAGCATACTATGGGTTTGGCGAGATGGAGATGGTCAAATTAGACTGGGGTATAAAAGGCCTGAGGGTCGCTGATTTCAACGGCGACGGCAGAAATGATATTGCCGTGGTTAACGACAGGAAGGCCAAGATTGAATTACTGATTCAAAAGGAGTCTGTCGGGCCGGGCGAAACACCGGTAGCTGTCGACCCTAACGACGTCGACATAAATATAATAAGCTCCCCTACCCGTTTTCAAAAACAGTCTGTAGCTGTTTCAGAAGAAATTTACAGCTTCGTTTGCGGGGATTTGGATTCTGATAAGAGGATGGATTTGGCCTTTTATGGTGAGCCAAAGGGTTTGTACGTGATATTACAAAAGGCGAGCGAGGCTGAAGCGGGAAAACCGCGGACTTTGAGCTGGCGAACAAGAAAGAAAATAAATATTGATGACGGTCTTTTAACTGCCGGTGCGCTGGTGTGTGCCGACCTGAATAACGACGGCAGGGACGATTTGGCGATGGCTGGTCGCGATGGGGTTTATATAATTTTGCAAAAAGAAGATGGTTCACTGGCTGAGCCGGTGAAATATCCCACCACTGCGCTAACGCTGGGGGTCGAAGTGGGTGATTTGAACGGCGATAATATAAACGACCTTATCCTTGTAACAAATGACAACGAAAAGCCGATACACGTGCGATTCGGTCTTAAGGGGGGACAATTAGGCCCAGAGGTTCGATTTTCTATCGAAAAGCCATTAGCGTTGGAGCTTTGTAACATAGACGCCGAAGCCGGCGACGAAATACTAACTGTTGATGCAATAAGTAAACGGTTAATCTGTTATAAATTTGCCTCTGAAAAAGAGGCAGGCGGCGATTGGCCGATTCTGTTTTATCCTCTTACTTCAGGTGAAGGAAGCACAAAACGGGACTTGGTAGTCGGCGATTTTGACGGTGACGGTCTGGCTGACGTCGTGGTAAGTGACCCCGGAGCTGCGGAACTTATTTTCTATAAACAAACACCGGAACTTGGGTTGGCTGAGCCGGTGAGATTTCCCGCTTTTGCCGATATCGAGAGCTTGTCTGCCGCAGATATCGACAACGACGGGAAAACCGAGCTGGCAGTTTTGAGTGTTAAGGAAAAGATAATCGGAAAAGCCAAGTTTGAAGATAACAGATTATCGTTTCCGAAACCCATCGAAACCATTGGTGAACCTGTGGCCATGGAGATTGCCGATATTGACCACGACGGCAAGACCGATTGTATTTATATATCTAAAGATGCTAACGATATTAGACACCTAAGGGTCATTTATAACGTCGGTGCGACAGACAAACAAGGTAACCGGCCAAAAGGCAAGAAACTCGAGACCGCTGAAAAAGCCGATGATGCCACGCCTGCTTTGGAACTTAAAAAACTTACCTCCGACCCGGACGGTTTGAAAGTTCTTGACGTTGACCAGGATGGTTTAGAGGACGTTCTGATATTTGTCAAATACGAACTTCCTATATTGGTTCGCCAAACGCAAAAGAAGAAATTTGAAATAGTTGACTCGCCGAGCGCACAGGCAAGCTTGATTAAGGAAGCAACTCCTGGGTCAGTAGCTACTGCCAATGTGGACGACAAGGCCGGCGAAGAGCTGCTGATAGCACAAAAGAATTTTGCAAGAAGCATGGTTTTCACAGAGGGCAAAAACTGGAGTATAATAGACCAATACAATGCAAAGGATACAGAGAATAAAATATCGGCAGTTGCTGCTTTTGGTATCGAGGACGAGGGTTCTCAAGGTCGCCACGCTATTTTGCTGCTGGATGGCCAGAAGGGTCAACTCCAGATACTTAAGGCCGGTGTCAATAATACCTACCGGTTTGAAAAAGAATTAAATGTCGACACGTGGAATACAGCAGCAAAGCATCTAAAAATGCTATTTGCACCCCTTACAGGCAGTAAAGTTAAAAACATTTTGCTGTTCGACGGCGATAAATTTGCACTTATAACGCCGCCGAGCGGCAGCCATATGCCGTGGCATTTAGAGCAGCTATTCAGTTATGAGACAAAAATAAAAGATGGCATGTATGGTAATCTGACAACCGGAGATATTAACGGTGACGGCCGAGTTGACATTATTATGGTCGACTTCAATCACAATCATATTGAGATACTTGCGATTGACAATGATATGAAGCCGATTCCTGCAATGCGTTTTAAGATATTTGAGCAGAAAAGCTATCGCGATAGTAAAGAACGCGCTAAAATCACCATCGAACCGCGAGAGATGAAAATCGCCGATGTAACCGGCGACGGTAAAAACGATTTAGTAACTATCATCCACGACAGGATAATTATTTACCCTCAGGACTAAACATGAAAAGCTCCGATTATGCAGGAAAATGATAACATCCTGAACCTGCTGAAGGAAAAAGGAGCTGAAGCAGCTCGGAGTGCTCTGCGCGGGGTAATATTGCAGCCGGGCGCAATCGGTGATTGTATACTAACTTTGCCGTTAGCTGAATTTATGAAAGATTGCCTCGGATTAGGCGGGGTTGATATTTTTGGCCATACCGAATATATCGGCATTTTTCCGGGCAGGACGTGTGTGGATAGCATCCGGTCCATAGATTCGGTAGATTTGCATCGATTGTTTGCTGAAACCAATACGTTTGACCTCGTGGATGGTGATGCTTTGATAAACGTTTTCGGCGATTATGCCTGGATTGTAACATTTTTGGGTGAGCCGGACAGCAACTTCGAGCAAAACCTGATCTTCACCGCTAATTGCAGCCGCAGCTCGGAAGTAATAACTTTATCGATGAAGCCATCCGAAAAATCCTCAGCACATATAAGTGACTTTTATATACAGCAATTTATTGCTCAAAGTGGTTTGTCTTTAGAACCACGGCAAGTTCGGCAAGCGAAAAGTTTAATAAAAGCAACCAAAACAGACATAAATAAAGGCAGAGAATTACTGGAAGAGATAAACGTTGATTCTTCTGAAAAACTTGTAGTAATTCAGCCGGGCAGCGGCGGTTCGCACAAACGTTGTCACTTAGAGAATTTTCTGGTTGTGGCCGAAGAGCTTGTTTCAAAGAATATCCAGGTAATATTCCTGTTAGGGCCGGCTGAATCGGAGCAATTCAGCGATGCCACCCTCGCCGTTTTGCTTCGCAAAATCGAAGCAGCGGGGGCAAAGTGCCTGACGGATTTGTCTTTGACGCAGGTGTTGGAGCTTTTAAGCTGTGCGGATGCTTTTTTAGGTAATGACAGCGGGATTACACATTTGGCTGCTGCGATAGGAGTTAAGACAATTGCCATTTTCGGTCCAACTGACCCAAAGATATATAGTCCTGTCGGACCAGCTGTAACAGTACTTGCAAGCAGAAATGCGGATTTCGCCCAAAAGCCCTCGGTGAAACTGCAAAAGAAACTTCTGGAAACTCTGACGGCATAGCGATAGCCTTTTGAAAATCAAATCCTTACAGTACTTTAATGGTCGCAGGTCATATATTTTCTTGATAAAAAAAACAAAAAAAGCTTGACTTTCTTCCTGATAGCGCACAAACTTATTTTGTGAAAATTCAGTAATAGAGCCGGGCACATTCTCAAATCTTTGGGTATATGGGTATAGAGGAAAAGAAGGAGGTGAGGTAATGAGCATACTCAAATTTCCTTAAAAACACCCCCACTGCTATCCGTCTGCGCGGTCAGGGTGCAACTAAACTGAAAGACGCAAGAAAATTCGTATATTTTTATTTTTAGGAAGGAGAAAACGATGAAAATGAAAAACTTAATGTTTTTGGCGGCCCGGAAATCTTGTATGTCCCATTTTCTTGGCTCGACTCTCCTCGGCTGTGCATTGCTCCTGGGTGGGGTGACGGCCAAGGCTGACACCAAAGTCGTGTCGTCGGCCAGCCTCCGGAACGTCACGGCGCCGTTCGGAAGGCACAACGTCCCCGCCATGCCGACAGGAACAACCACCATCCACGCCAGCGCGGAAGACAGCCTCTTCACGCCTCCGGGTCCTGGCACAAAGGCTGGGGACCCCGTAGTCGCATCCACTCCGGTGAATTATGCAACGTCTGCCAAGCCGGCATCGGCGGGGCCGGTGTCGGCCCCAGGGACAAACTTCAAACCGAAGGCATACGCGATCCTCGGTTGGGGTTATGCGCCGGCGGCCGGCTTTGGGGGTGGGAGCTGGTACTGGGATTCCACCGGCAGTTATGCTACTCTGACGCCGCTTGGCGCCCAGAAGATAGCGGAGTTCGCCGAGGCCTCGGCCATTGTCAATGACCCAGCTCAGTTCACCTATGAATACGAGAGCGATGAAACCGACCCAGGTGTCCAGTTCGGGACCATTTTCGAGGCTGGGATGGAGCTGGCCAGTCAGACGACCGGCCCCGAGATGAGCACGTCGGCGTTGCTGACCGGCTCTTTCGAGACGAGCCTCCTCTCCAGCCCGCTTTGGACATACTCGTGGACGTGCACAAGCAGCGGGGAGATGAGCTTTGATTTCAACGCCAACCCGGCGTTGGGAATCGACTCCACCCTGATCGAGTCGGAATTCCTCAGCAACTTACAGTATTTAGACGGGGTCTACACGCTCCTACAGGACGTAACAGTCGATGTCATCATCCCCGTCATCCCTGACTCCGACAGGTACGTGACGTTCACGAGCGGCGGGGCGGTTGGCTGCGAGGTGGACGGTGCCACCGTGCCCGAGCCAGCGACGGTTTGTCTGCTTGGCTTGGGTGGTTTGGCATTGCTTCGTCGGCGGAGAAAACAAGCTGATTGATTATTCCGTCTGCGGGGCTGGGAATGGTAATCAGCAGGCCATAGGATTTTTACAAAAATCCTGTGGCCTGTTTTTCTACCAAGCTGGTCATCTTTCCTCAAAAATACCCGCAACAATGCGGTTTCGGTTTATTAAGATGAGCAGTTGACCACATTCACCTTTCTGGTATAATAACTCCCATTACATATAGTCGTATTGCGTTTTCTTCGCACGAAACCTCACGCACGACAAATAAGGATTGTTTATGCAAAAACGAACTTTGGGCGAATTAGCCGAATATGTAGGCGGCAGGGTTGTCGGCAACCCCAACATAGCAATCAACTCCGCCTCCACCCTCGGGCGAGCAGGTGAAGGAGACATCAGTTTTTTGACCAACATCAAATACGAAAAGCAGATTCGGACTACCAAGGCCAGCGCTGTAATCGTAGGCAAAGAAACACCTAATGTCTCAGTTCCTCTTTTGGTAGCTGAAGACCCCTATTATGCTTTTATGCAGATTATGGTGCTGCTTCATGGCTACAGGAAACACAAAAAGGTAGGAATCAGCTCACGGGCAATAATTTCGGATAGTGCAAAAATCGGCACAGACTGCAACATTCATGATTTCGTTACTGTATCCGATGATGCAAAAGTTGGGAACGGCTGCATAATTTATCCCGGCGCGTACATCGGACGAGGTACACAGCTCGGTAATGACTGCATAATATATCCAAATGTAGTCATCTACGATGGATGCAAAATAGGCAATCGCGTGATTATAAATGCCAATTCCACAATCGGTAACGACGGTTTCAGTTACGCCACCCATAAAGGCGTACATCACAAGATACCACAGATTGGCGTTGTAGTCATAGAGGACGATGTGGAGATCGGCGCCTGCTGCGGGATTGCACGAGGCACCCTCAGTGATACCATCATAGGCGAGGGTAGTAAGTTAGACGATTTGGTTAAAATAGGTCACGGCACACTAATCGGCGCACACTGTTTGCTCGTAGCTCAGGTAGGTATTGCCGGCTCTACCACCCTCGGACATCATTGTGTGGTCGGCGGCCAGGTTGGTATTGTCGGCCATATTAACATTGGAAACAATGTTACCATAGGTGCCCAGGCCGGTGTTATTAATAACGTTCCTGATGGTAAGACGATGGTGGGTGCGCCAGCCATAGAAGCGGACCAAGGCAGGCGAGCATACAGTATGATACAATACTTGCCTGAGATGCGGCAGAATATTCGGAACCTTCAAAGTCAGATTGAGCAGATTGCTTTATCTATTGAACCGGATTCTGAGAAATCAACTGAGGAATAATTATCTGTTTGTTCATTGGCAGTATTTTAATTTATAGGATGTCAATCAAGTTTTGTTGCACTGCGGGATACTGCGCACTATTATGAATAGCGAAGATGTACTTGGCCTGATTGCAGGAGAGGGTAGGCTGCCCTTTCTTGTAGCTGCTGGTGCCAGAGAAGCGGGATTAAAGGTAGTTTGCGTCGGTTTGGCGGATAATGCAGAGCCCGGCCTGACTGACGAAGTCGATGTCTTTTACAGAGTTGCAATTGCCCGACCGGGAAGCTGGATACGAAAGCTAAAAAAGCATAATGTAACCAGAACAGTTATGGTGGGAAGAGTAGCTAAAGGTCGCATCTTCACACCGTGGAGAATTCTGCGTTACCTGCCGGACTGGCGGGCGGTGCGAATATGGTACTGGCGGCTGCGCACCAAAAACAAACAAACTGATACGCTATTAAACGCCCTGGCAGAAGAACTGGCCAGCGGCGGAATAATGCTGGAGAATTCAACAATGTACTGTAAGGAGCATATGGCAGCAGCAGGCCCGATGACGAAAACGAAGCAACGTTCGTCAATTGAAGGTGATATTGAATTTGGCTGGCAGATAGCCAAAAAGCTCGGCGAACTGGATATAGGTCAGGCGATTGCGGTAAAGGAAAAAGAAGTAATCGCCGTCGAAGCGATAGAAGGTACCGCAAAAATGATTGAGCGAGCCGGCCAGTTTTGTAAATCAGGGGGCTGGACGCTTATCAAAATCTCCAAAACAAATCAGGACATGCGGTTTGATGTGCCATGTGTCGGGCCTGATACTATTAGAAGTTTGGCTGAAAACGGAGGCAAATGCCTCGTTGTAGAAGCGGGCAAAACGATAATCATTGATAAACCAGAGACAATAAAACTTGCCGACCAATTGGGCGTAACTATTCTGGGGCGATGACGTCTTGAACAGCTGTTTCGATAAAATACAAGGGGGAAACTATACGTTATATATTCACAGAAATTTTCGCAACGATATTTTTGAACAGACCTTATTAGACGGTGAGAAAGAACTGAGAGAGCATTACCGATTAACAGCAATCCGGTCCTCAAAGTTTGCCCGCGTATACAAGTTCACAGTCAGATTTGACGATGTGGACAAAGGGGTTTATTTCAAGCAATATCTTTGCAGGTCGGTGTGGGATTTTGCTAAGGATTTTGTGCGAGCCAGTCGGGCCGAGCGGGCTTTTAAGGCAACCGAGATGCTGGACGAAAACGGCTTTGATGTTCCTGCTATTATTGCGATGGGCAGATGCAGACATGGCCTTTGTCATACAACAAATTTTTTAGTAACTCTTGAGATTGTAGATGCAGAACAAATTTATCAATTTATCTCCGATTTGCAAAGAGATGGCAAATTGGAAACGCGAGACAGACGTGAACTAATACGGGCGTTTGGGCGAACCGTAGGCAGAATGCATGCCAGGGGTATTTTCCACGGCGATTTGCGACTGGGCAATATATTGGCAAGGCAGGAGAAAGGCCGCTGGAGGTTCTTCTTTCTCGATAATGAGCGGACAAAAAAGTTTTATCGCTTGCCGGCACGACTGCGGCTAAAAAATCTGGTGCAGGTAAATATGTTTCCGCCTGCGGCTATGAGCAATACAGACCGTATGAGGTTTTTTAGGGAATACTGGGCGGAAAACAAAAAAGCCAAGATTAAGAAAGCAGACCTGATAGAAAAAGTCATTAAAAAAACCCACCGACGTTTAGGTAAAAAAGAAAAGTTTAAAAAATGAATTCCTCCCCCATTGCTCGCTGCAAACAGCAATTTTAGAATTGCTTCAGAAACCGCAGGTCATTCTCGAAAAGCAGCCTGATGTCATTGATGCCGTATTTTCTCATTGCCAGCCGTTCAATGCCGAATCCGAAGGCCCAGCCGGTATACTTTTCGCTATCTATTCCGACTGCATCAAAAACATTGGGGTCAACCATACCACAGCCGCCAACTTCCATCCAGTTTTCTCTGCCTTGTTTATCTACCCATAACAAGTCGACCTCTCCGCTCGGTTCTGTAAAAGGGAAAAAGCTTGGCCGAAGTCGCCATTTAATTTCAAGCCCATAATAAGCATGAATAAATTGGTCAATGGTGGTTTTCATATCCACCATACTAATATCCTCGTCGACAACCAGTGCTTCGATTTGATAAAACATATACATATGTGTTGCATCGACAGTGTCAGGCCGATAGACCCGCCCTGGTGCAACAACACGAATGGGTGGTTTGGTTTGTTCCATAACGCGGATTTGAACCGGTGAAGTGTGGCTCCGCAGAAGAGTATTGTCGTCGATGTAGAAAGCATCAAAGGGGTCTCTTGCCGGGTGTTCAGGCCCGATATTCAATGCGACGAAATTATGCCACTCATCTTCAACTTCAGGTCCGTAAGCCACGGCGAAGCCCATCCGACCGAATATCTCCAGCAGCTCATTTATCGTCTGGGTAATGACATGCGTTTTCCCGATGTTAACCGCTACCCCGGGTAAAGTAACATCGAGCAGTTCCTGAAACTTTTCCCGCTGTGATTGCAACAAGCTTTTTTTCAACTGCTCAAATGCTTCGGTGACTTCCTTTTTTGCTTTGTTTGCAAGCTGCCCTGCCTCGCGTTTTTGTTCGGCGGGTAACTGCCCTATCTGGCTGAGCATTTGAGTAATTTGGCCTTTTCGACCGAGGTATTTTATACGAAACTCTTCCAATGCTGCCGTGTCAGTGATTTTCTTTAAGACTGCGAGCGCCTCTTTACCGATTTTTTCTAATTGCTCTATCATATTGCCGTATATCGTATCGTGTGTTGGCGAACCATTAACACCCTCAGGTAACAGCAGCTTTGGCAGCAGCAACAATAACATCGAAGCCCTTTGGGTCAGCTACAGCAATCTCGCTCAGCATCTTACGGTTCAGTTGAATGTTAGCTTTTTTACAGCCGTTGATAAACTGGCTGTATCTTATTTCTCGCTGCCGACACGCTGCGCTCAAACGTGTAATCCACAAACCCCGGAAATCTCTTTTTCGGCGCTTGCGGTCGACGCGAGCATAGACACCTGCCCGTGTAGCCGCTTCCTTGGCCAAATGATACAGGTGGCCTGGAGCACCGCGGTGCCCCTTTACTGCTTTGAGGATTCGTTTCCTTGCTTGGCGTCGTGCCGAACCTTTTCTAACTCTTGGCATATCAGCTTTCCTTAAAAAATTTTCGACTTCTTTAGCCTGCTGGCGGCAGCTGATTCGAAGGGAACCGATTTTGCGATGCATCGTAAAATTAGGAACCCCAGCCGAGAAGCAAGCCTGCTTAATTGATTATTCGTTATTCTCTATTAATTACCTTCGATGTCTTTTATTTACTGAGATAAATTTTGAGCGTTCTAGTTATTGTGCTGGTCGTAGTTGCCGGACTTCCTATTCGTCTGCGCCGTTTGGCATTTTTGCTGCTCATAAGATGACCGCCACCGCAGCGCCTTCGGCTGATTTTACCGGTAGCAGTGATTTTGACTCTTTTGCTCAAACCCTTATGGGTTTTCTGTTTCGGCATTTAATTTATTCCTTAAATATAAAAACGGTAATCTACAGTATCCGCAGTTGTTGGTCAATACCAGAGTTTGGAATTTACCGAAAAAAATGGAAAATCAGCTTACAATTTTTTGGCAGAATCTCTGCTTTCATATCAAGGCTCCCCACTGAGTTGATTATTGATTAGTGGCCCCATTTATAGCTTATTCCCGCAAAAAATGGGAACCCTGATTTTAGTGTCTTTTCCAACTCTCTATTAACAATAATCAGTTACTTAGGTACAACCAGTAACATCATACGTTTTCCAGACATTTTGCCTGGTTGTTCGACCTTGGCCAAATCCTGTAACGATTCAGTAATTTTCTCAAGCATCGCATATCCCTGGTCTTTATGCAGCATCTGACGTCCGCGGAAGAATACCGTGAATTGTACCTTATGACTTTTCTGTAAAAATTCACGGGCACGATTAAGCTTGATACCCAAGTCATGTTTGTCGGTTTCGGGCCGGAGTCTAATTTCCTTCAGCACCGTCGAATGAAACTGGTGCTTTTTATGCGCTTCGCGAACCTTGCGCTTTTGCCGATACAGCCACTTGCCGTAATCCATTATCCTGCAAACCGGCGGGTCGCTCATAGGCGACACTTCCACAAGGTCTAAACCGGTCTCGCGAGCTTTAGTAATCGCCTCAAATGTATTTACAATTCCAACTTGATTGTTCGATTCGTCGATTAGCCGAATTACATTGGCCCGAATCCTTCCGTTTATCCTTAATCCTTGTTTGCTAATTGTGCACCACCTTACCTTTCTAAAAAGAAGTAAAATAATTAATCATTTTTAATGTCTTTTCCAACCATCAATTTTCAAATGCCAATTCTATTTTTCTATCGGCAATTTTGAGTTTTGCAATTGTAATAAATTTGTCGATCCCCATTGTTTTGGTTTCTTTACTTCCCCGGATTCTTACATTAACGGTGCCAGACCAGGCCTCTTTAGGCCCAACTACTAACATATAAGGTACCTTCTCACTATGAGCTTTAGCAATCTTAGCGTCTATTTTCACATTTGACAGGTCACACCCGACTCGCAATTGCGCATCTTTTAGCTTCTCTTGAACGATTTTCGCATAATCGTTGCTTTTTTCGCTTATCGGCATAACTTTTGCCTGCTCTGGAGAGAGCCACAATGGAAAAACACCGCCATAATGCTCTATCAGGCCGCCGATGAAACGCTCCATACTGCCCAGCACCGTTCGATGAATAATCACCGGCTCGTGCAGGACATTGTCCGCACCAACATAACGGATGTCAAATCTTTTCGCCGCCTGTAAGTCAACCTGATGGGTAGGCCCCTGCCATTCACGTCCTAATGAATCTATCAGTTTAATATCAATCTTCGGGGCGTAAAACACACCTCCGCCTTCATCGATTTCATAAGCCAATCCTCGACGCTCAAGTGCCAGTCGCAGTTCTGTTGTGGCTCGCTCCCATTCCTCAATAGTGCCGAGAAACTTTTCCGGCCGAGTTGCCAGATAAGCCTTATAGGTATAACCGAAGGTTGTCATCATAAAGTGCATCAATCCCAGAATAATGTCAAGCTCCTGCCCCAATTGTTCTGGAGTACAGAAAGTATGGGCATCATCCTGTGTAAAACCGCGAACTCGCAGCATACCGTGCAAAGTCCCGCTTGGCTCATAGCGATATACCATTCCTAACTCGCAGAACCGCATCGGCAAATCGCGATAACTGCGGGGACTGGAATTATATATCATATAATGGCCGGGACAATTCATCGGCTTAAGATAATAATTCTGCTCATCAATTATCATCGGCGAATACATCATATCAGCATATTTTTCCAGATGGCCGCTTCGCTTATACATATTTTCAGTGGCGATATGAGGCGTGTAAATAATATCATATCCGCGTTTGAGGTGCTCTTCTTTCCAGAAAGATTCAATTATATGGCGGATTAAAGAACCTTTCGGATGCCATAGTATCAGACCAGGGCCGATATCATCGTGGACGCTGTAAATATCGAGCTGTTTGCCTAAAAACCTGTGGTCGCGTTTTTTGGCTTCTTCAAGCCTATAAAGATATTCATCGAGTTCCTTTTTCGTCGGCCATGCTGTGCCATAGACTCTCTGAAGCATTTTCTCCTTCGCGTCGCCGTGCCAGTAAGCTCCTGCCACTGACATAATCTTAAAACTCCCGATTTTGCCGGTGCTTGAAACATGCGGGCCTCGACATAAATCTTCAAATCCCTGACCGTGAGAATAGAAACTTATAGTATCGCCCTGCGCACGGTCGATATTATCAACTTTATATTTACTGCCCGCAACGTGAATCAAGGCCTGTTCCCTGCTCATTTCTCGCCGGACAATTGGCTGGTTTTGGGCGACAATTTCAGCCATTTTCCGTTCTATTTTTTCAAAATCTTCCGGCCGAATTGGCTCATCAAGGTCGATATCGTAATAAAAACCGTCCTCGACGGTTGGCCCGTAAACTAATTGGGCCTTTGGCCAGATACTGCAAATAGCTTCCGCCATAACGTGATTGCAGCTATGCCGCATTACCTCAAGACCTTCCGCCGCTGTGAGGGTGATAATCTGCACGGTGGCATCAGCCGTGATAGGCGTGGATAAATCTACCAATTGCCCGTTTATTTTCGCTGCTACAGCTGCTCTTGCAAGTCCTGACCCTATCCGCTTTGCCAATTGTTTTGCTGTTGTTCCGTCAGGAATCTCTAATGTGCTGCCATCGGGCAGTGTTACTTGTGCCATATATCTTACCGGTACTACAAATCCTTCGTATTGCCTATGTTCTCACTTTACTAAAAACGACAGAGCAGTCCTCTATGAATATAGTTGTTTAACCAAGATTGTCAAGCTGGCATCTCTGAGTCAAGGTCGAAAGTCCTAACCGGCAAATATAGAAAAGAACACCAAAAAGTACTTGCTGCGTAAAATCGCTTATAACTCTTGACTTAACCTATAATTATATAACTTGAACTCAACTGGGCGGTTTTGTCAACATCCCTTGTCAGCAAATTTATCTGTTGTTATACGCTACTTTTGCTTATATAATAAATATAGTTTTGGCAAGGCTGAAATTAACTGGTAGGAAGGCGATATGGATGTAAATTTAGTTTTGCTCAAAAAGAACAGCTCACATAAATCTTTTCCCCTACCGAGCAGCATCACAGTAATCGGCCGGCGTCATAGTTGCGATTTATGCATTCCTCTAATGTCGGTTTCCAGAAAGCATTGCCAACTAAACTACGACGACGGGGTATTGAAAATTCGTGACCTTGACTCACGTAACGGTACTTATCTCAATGGCAAGCGTATAAATGAAGCGGTGATTCAAGCGGGCGATTCTATCAAGATAGGACCTTTAACCTTCGTACTTCAAATTGACGGTCAGCCTAAGACAATTGCTGAACCTGACTTGGCTGCACAAAGCTCGTCCCCACAGGACGCAACGACGGAGGATATCGTAGAGGAGCAGTCAGATAATTTTGCGGAGCTGGATGATCTCGATTCGTTAGAGGAAACCGGTTCAAATTGATTTGCTGTATCTCGCTTTATATTATAAGATTGCTGATGCGGCAAAGATATGGTAGTTTGTGATACATTGTCGGATGATTCTTAAGTATCTGGCGTATGGACTATTATATGGGAACACCGGCTTTGATAAAATATCTCTTAATTCCTCAACAATTAGACGCGGGCCTAAGCTCAATTGGTGCATGGCCAAATGCAACTCTGTCCTTTATGTCGCTGTCTTTTAATCCAATCAAACTTGTCTGTCTTGTAGGATGGGTGTATCTTTGCTTGTACTTTGTTCAACGTGTTCAGTTCAGTTCGTTAGTACCAAAGAACCGTAAATCAATAGCCAATATTGCTACGCTTTTTCTTGGGCCTATACTTTTATTTGTGCTGCTAATAGTGGATGTGGTAAAAAAATCTTATGAAGGTCACCGTAGTGTTTTTGAGATATTAAAAGGGCGGCTGCAAAACGCATCTGCAAGTATGAGGTCTTTACGTTTGGGTTCCAAAGATAAAACTGCATTAAGGTTGCTTGATTCATCAGGAAGAAGCATTACGGAGATATACGGCCACGGTAAGGGTAAACGGGAAGACAGCCATGTTCTTGAATTAACCGAGCAAATTATTGCTGATGCTCTTAAGGAA
>JBAPXT010000232.1:0-2682 GCA_049284355.1 Sedimentisphaerales bacterium | reverse complement strand
GCACATGGCATCATGTGGCGGGCACGTACGACGGCACGCAATTGAGGCTGTACGTCGACGGCAAGCTGGTCACCAGCATCATGCGAACGGGAGTGATCGCCACGACGACGTTCACCGTCAGTATCGGGCGCAACTCCGAGGCGACCGGCCGCTTGTTCAATGGAACGATCGACGATGTCCGAATCTATCACGGCGCGTTGCCGACTTCGGAAATCGTCAAGCTGGCCAATCCATAGTTGGAAGTAAAAAGGAGAAAGGCAAGGGAGAAAGGCGTGATCTTTGCCTTTTGACCTTTCACTTTTGACTTCAATTAAGGATGTGTTGTTTTGCGCAATATAATACTCGTCTAATAGCTCCCGGTACGCATAATATAAGATGTAGATAGGTGTACTTAGTCAGCCGGAGGACGGTGATCGAAACCCTGCGGCGGCGTTTCTCGTGGGCGCATGGCACACGGAGAAAGGCAAAGTACACCCCTTTGGCGTATGTCGGAAGGACGGGTTCTGTCGAGGGCTTTGTTTCCACGTCGACGGGAAGGAGGTGATTGGCTGGTTCGACCGCAGTATTCTCGGACCCATATTGAGGCGAGGCTGCAACTTCCGAAGGGTTGTGTCTACCTCCTTCATGGCACGGTGCGTCACCGCACGGTGGGCTTTGCATCCGGTTTTTAGGAGGAAGGGTCCGTTGGCCGATAGCATGAGATATTTGTAGTGATGAGCACGAAGTAGTTGTGTGGGCCAGGCGGCTTGGCGTCGGTCCTTCTTGATGGCGGGTCTATCGAGAGGGGGGCCATGACCATTCGCGGCAGCACGCGAGCCACGCCGAGTCCCTCGGTAGTCAAAACGGGGTCAAAAGGAACTGATTTTGGGAGGTCAATTGAAATGAGAAGAGAGATTCTATTTCTGGTCGCGCTATCGGTCCTGATGGGGGCCGGAGCCGTGTATGGATTCAATCCCAACAAGGACACCAGCCTTGTCGGCTGGTGGAAACTGGATGACGGCCAAGGCACGACGGCAGTCGACTCATCCGGCATGGGCAATAACGGCACCCTGGTGAGCGGCCCAACATGGGTGGACGGCCGTCTCAAGGGTGCGCTGGAGTTCAACGGAACCAATAGCTATGTAGACTGTGGCAACGGTGCGAGCCTCAACCTCACCAGCCAGGTGACGGTGGCAGCGTGGGTCTACTGCGCAACGCCAATGGTTGCTCAACAGGTCTGGGTATGGAAAGGCAACAATGCTTACGGGCTGAAAGAGACCTGGACGGCGGGCGGAGCGTCGTTCTGCATCTTCAACGCCGGCGCCTGGTACGAAGCGGCCGCGAGTCCCGGGCTGACCGACAGCGATGCTAGGACCTGGATCCATTGGGCCGGGACCTATGACGGCGCCGCTGCCAAGGTCTACCGCAATGGCGCGCTGGCCGGGTCGGTTAGTTATGCGGGGAGCATAGCCTCGACTACCGTCAACCTAAACTTCGGACAAGGCAGCGGTAGCCAGCAGTTCTTCAGCGGCCGACTCGACGACGTCCGAGTCTACAATCGTGCATTGACACTCGACGAGATCACAGCCGTGGTAAATGTGATAAACGTGCCGGAAGGCGTTGCCGCGAACCCCAACCCCAAGGACAAAGCCACGGATGTGCCAAGGGAGACATCCCTGAGCTGGACGCCGGGACCGTTTGCCGGCAAACATAACGTTTACCTCGGGACCAACTTCGCCGACGTCAACACGGCCGGCACGAACAGCCCGCTGCTGGTTGGCCCAGGTCAGGACGCCAACACGTACGACCCGCCGGGGCGTCTCGATTTTGGCCAGACGTACTACTGGCGCATCGACGAAGTCAATGCAACAGCGGATCACTATGCCTTCAGAGGTGATGTCTGGCAATTCACGGTCGAGCCGGTGGTCTACAAGGTAACGGGCATAACGGCGACGGCTTCCAGCGCCCTAGCAACCTCTCCGGCCCAGAACAGCGTCAATGACTCCGGGATGACAGGCGATCTGGCGTCCACGGACGAGTCGGCAACACAATGGCTGACGGCCACGAATCCCACCAAGCCCGTCTCGATTTCGTACGATCTTGGGGCGGTTTACAAACTCGCGGAAATGTGGGTTTGGAACAGCAACAGCTAGTTCGAATGGGCGCTCAACTTCGGACTCAAAAACGTGACGATTGAGTACTCGGTCTACGGCACAGATTGGACGAAGCTGGGCGATTTCGAATTCGCGCAAGCACCCTCAGCGGCCGACTACGTGCACAATACGACGGTGAACTTCGGCGGCGTGGCCGCTAGGAACGTCCGACTCACCGCCAATAGCAACTATGGCGGAAAGAGTTATGGCCTGAGCGAAGTGCGTTTCTTCTCCATCCCAGTCGCGGCCCGACAGCCTCAGCCGGCCACCGGAGTGACCGGAATCAGCCCTGATGTCGTTCTGAGCTGGCGAGCCGGACGCGAAGCCGTTTCACACAATGTCTACATGGGCACCGATCCGAACGTCCTGACTCTGGCCGGCACGGCGACCACCAATAGCTATGCTCCGGCCAACCTGAGCCTGGCAACCACGTACTACTGGAGAGTCGATGAGGTCAACATGGCCGAGACTCCCACTACTTGGCCGAGCCCCGTGTGGAGCTTTACGACCAGTCCGTACGTCGTGGTCGACGACATGGAAAGCTACAACG
>JBAPXT010000231.1:0-7851 GCA_049284355.1 Sedimentisphaerales bacterium | reverse complement strand
ATCCTTTTGCTTCCCGTGATAACCACCGGCTTATCAGACAGGCAAGCCGCCGAGGTTAAAAAGTTCATCCCTACTCCGGATTCGCCTACATTTAATTCATCTTTTTCCGGCGTGTATTTTCCGCCTGTTCCTGTTACGGTCAGCTTATTGCTTCCGGCTTCGATTTTTACGCCTAATCGTTTCAGGCACTCAATAACATTTCGCTGGTCTTCACCGAATAGTGGATTGTAAATCGCTGTTTCACCGTCAGTTAAAGAGCTGATAATCAATGCCCGCAAGGTGTGCGCCTTGGATGGCGGAGCGTCTACACTAACATCGGTATTGCGGATTTTATTTACAACTTTCATAAAAGCTCGCGCTTAGGGTAAGAATATTTGGTTGTAGTTTTACCAAAAGCGCAGAGAAATTAAAAGTAGTTTTTGACCGGCCGAATGAATTGTACTTTTTGCCCCTTGTCTCGCCGACTTGTCCGGCGTAGCTTTAGCGAAGACGGAAGCATTGGCGAAGGCGGATGCGTTTTCTCAAGGTGCTGTTACTTTATAGTGACCGTTGTACTTCCAATAAAGCCGCCCAAATCCTCATAAACCGCAAGAGTATAGGTGCTTGGCTCAAAAGGCCTGAGCGTTGCTGTTACCGGGTAGTCACAAATGCAGGTGCAGAAGTACACCTCGTACTCGTGCTCGTAGATGGTGATTAGGTTGCCGATGACCTCCATTTCCAGCCAAAGGTCGATAGCGCAGCAGTTGGCGACCATTATATCTTCGAAATGAATACTCCTGCCTTCAACCGTGACAGTAAAGCGTGTCTCGTCCATCTGCTCTTTTGCTGACAAACCCATCTCGCAGGGAGGTATTTCGAATTCAATTGCCCGGCTCACCATATAACCAATTTTCTGCGAAGATGGCAAGGTCGTTATAATCAACAGCACCATCACGGTCTAAATCTTCAGGCAAAAGAACTTGCTGACTCTGCCAACTGTCTGCGAAGGGAGCGAAATCGCGGAAGTTAACGCTATCGTCGTTATCTATGTCAGCTATATTGCCTGCGTCTGACGGAGACATACTTGCTTGCAGTGTTCCGCCGTAATCGCCCATATTTATGCGTTTTCCGCCCGAAGCGACCCCACGCTGACCGCAAAGCGCAGCCTGTTTGTGTTCGGGTCGTAGCGATAGTAAGTAAAACCATTGATTTGATTCTCAGGTGTGATTGCGTCGACCTGAGATTGATAATGGCTCAAGAGTGGCTTTATGCCGCTGTGGCGGGCGCATAGGACAACTATTATCGACGCCGGCCGCCACCCCACGTCGCGAGAGCAATGTATTTGGCTGACCTCCGTGTCTTCGTACCAGTGTGTAAATCCGCCATTTTCCTCCACAGCCGCGGTCTTTACCGATTATAATCCTCGACCTCGATATAAAACCTGATTCTAACCAACCCTACATTAACACGGGATATTTGTCAAGAATTATCCCGTTTTTTGGGGATACGGGAAGAATGCACCCTTACTTTGCCCTGAACCCCGGCGTGCCGAGACAACATTAGGACCGCACTGGGCAGGATGTCTCCCTTTTTTGGCTCAGAAAAAGATAGCGGCGTAACCGGCGGATTCGCAGCCGGCTACATAGCAGTTTTGCGTGGTATGAGTATAAAATTAAAAAGAGTGGGCTTTTGAAAAAAGCCCCCTCTGGTTATGAGTCGGCCAATGCTTTTAATAAATATTAATTGTCATACCGCCTGACGGCAGGGGAGGGAAATCAGCGGTCTCTTCGAGATTCTTCCCCGTATAGGTTCCATTGCTATCCTTAATAGTCAGCGACTTAATGAAATCAGTAGCTATGCCGAATTCAACGTCGCTATTGTCATACTTTGGATAAGCAATATAAGCGCTGAAAATCCGTGCCGCGGCGATATTGCTGTTTACGAAACAATTATCCTGGTCTTTTATGCCGGCTATCTTGATGTTTTTTATGATTGCCCTCTCGTCAAGGTCAGCAGAAGGGTCGGGCAAATCGTAAACACCGTCCGCCGCAGCAACGTCTCTGGTGGCAGTAACACCCGCAAAGCAGCTCGAATCCTGCATTGCCCCTGTCGTGACCGTGCCGATGTTTCCTGATGATGTTATTTGAGTTCCATTAATCCATCCCTTGACTGTAAGGGTGCCGAGGGCGAGTATCTTCATCTTGGCGTCAGGCGGCTGATTCAAGGTCAGAGACAGCTCCTCGACGTTCGCAGCGGTGATAGTTTTAATGGCGTCGCACGTCCACACGCCAGAGAGTGTTCCGGCGACCTTGACAGTTGCAGCACCGCCATTGAGGTGGACATCGACAATCAAATTGCCCGGTATGTTTCGTTTTTTGTCGCCTGTGGTTGTGATGCTGCCGAGCGACGGGGCGTTGATGGCCCCACTGGCCCAATTCGTTGCCGACAGCGTCTTTATGGGCATATTGCTATCTATCGTAAGGTCGCTGACCTCGTCAAACTTCATAAGCGTGCCGGCCTTTGGGTCGGAAGATGAGCCGATTGTTATCGTATGGTCGTCGGCAACATCATCGAGAGTAAGCGTGCCGAGCGAGCCGTCAATTGTGATGTCGCCTCGCAGGTCGGTCGTTTTGGCCATAATGCCTTGGAGCGGCCCATCTGAAATGATATTGCCCACGCTTGTCTCAGTCTTGCCTTTGGTCGAAATTGTCAGAACCGACTTTTTCGTCGTACCGTAAAGCTCAATTTGCTCAAACGTGCAGTCGCATGGGTCCATCAGACCGTAGCCGCCGCCTGTTAGCGCAAATGTCACATTATTGCCGTTGCAATCTGTCAATGTCAGCTTGACGTTCTTTCCGTTAACGGTGCCGAAGGTAGTGAAGTAAGAAGGTTGGAATTCGAATGCGCCGATGTCCACGATTGGCGCTGTGCCGAGGCCGGTATCGTCCGTGCAAGGGTCATCATAGAACCGGGCTCGACCTGTCAGGTCCAACGGGGTTGGCTCGGTTACATTGCCGTCATTGTCCAAATCCTGGGTGTCGGCAGGCACAAGATTGTTGTTGCCCGCATCGATGCAGGGTGACCAATGCCCGAGATGACATATTTTCTCGCTTATCAGCTGTGGGTCGTCGTTGAAATTGCCGCCGCCGTTGGTGACCTGATAGCCCATCCCATAATACCCATTATAATAGTCGCAGTATTTCATTGTGATTGTGCCGGAACCGTCCCAGTCATTCCATACGCCGCTTTGGCCGTAGTTGTCCCAGAAGATGCAGTTATTGAGCTTCATTATCGCGCCGCGGTTGTGAATCGCCCCGGTGTATTGGTCATAAGCTGACGTGTTACCGACAAAAGTGCAGTTAGTGATATTGATTGTCCTTCCGCCCGGGTTTCCATTATAGTTATAGGCAATTGCACCATGAGAGTCATAATAGATGTCTCCTACCCCTGCATGGTTGTTGGCAAAAAGACAATTGGTGATGTCCAGGTTGCTGTTCCATACCTGAACGGCGCTGCCCCAGTATTTGATTGTTATACCGGAGAAGACCGAATTTGTGATGTTAAAGTGCGAGCCGGCGTTGCCCCAGATACAACTGCCGTTGCCGCTACTGCTGCCGTCCGAGCGGCCTTTAAAGGTACAATTGCGGATCTGAAGGGCACTGTTACACCAGATGCAATGTCCCTGGTTACCATAATTGGAGTTGTCCCCGAAATAGCAGTTCTCGATAATAGGTGATGCCGACTGGCTTTCATCGGAATCGTAAGTGATATACATTGCCCCGCCGTTTGAGCCGCTGTTTGACAGGAATTTGCTGTCATAGACCTTAAGTGAGCAGTTGCTGTATATTGCGCCGCCGCTTTTGTTGTTGCCTGCAGAGTTGTCTTTAATGAGGCAATTGCGAATAGTCAGATTGATGCTGCCCTGGCCAACCGTGCCGGTATATGCTTCTATTCCAGCCCCGCTGACATCACTGCTTCGCGTATATCCGTCGAGGATAGTAACGTTTTCAATTGTAAACGTGATATTCACGCCCGCCGCGTTGGCCAATATCTGCAGGACGGGATTTACGTCGTTCCCATCCAGCTTGGTGGCGTATGGGTCGTCAACCTGGGCGGTGAATTTTGCGTTCCAGCCGCCGGATAAAGTTACCGAATGATTATCATTGCTTGCCGTTCCATAAGAAAACGAACTGCCCGTTGTGGTGTATGTAGCCGCTAAAAGTTTGATAGTGTCATCTTCGCCGTTGGTCCTGGCGGAATTGAGGGCCGCCTGCAGTTCTGTGGAGTTGGTTACCTCAAAGACGGCCCCACTGGATTGTGCGGCATACATTACCATGAACAAAACTGCTGTGATGATTACTGTTTTTGAACTTTTCATTTTTATCTCCTTCCGAAAATAGTCGGTTTTGTGCTCTACTGGCAGGACAAAATTGAAATCCTCCTTTTTGAGGTCGTAGAATGCCTGCGAAGAATAAGGATACCAAAACAAAGTTCTTATGTCAATTAAATTGTATATGATGGATGGGTTGGCCATATCCCCCTCGTAAGGGTAAGATGTGTGACATATAAACGCTTTAAGCTGCTAAAGAAGGTATGGCTGGGGCTGGGGGGAAAGCCCCTCCCGCGACAAAGCAGCAAAAATTCTCCATCTGGGCAACCTGCACTTAGAGTGAAACAATTGGTCATATTTTTAGCAGAAATTATGGAGAATTAAAAGAAGTTTTTGACCGGCCGAATGAATTGTACTTTTTGCCTCTTGTCTCGCCGTAGCATTGGCGAAGGCGGATGCGTTTTCTCAGGGTGCTGTTATTCTATGATGACTGTTGTGCTTCCAATAAAACCGCCATAATCCTCATAGACTTCGAGAGTATAAGTCCCCTGCTCAAATTCTTTCTCTGGCTTTGGTTTGTATTTCTTGTCATCAGAAATCTGATTGCTAATGTCCGGTTTCGGTGGTATCATCTGGGGGAATTTATCTTTTATCAAACCATTGAGGAAACAGCAAAATGGCGGAGAAATTGCATGGCTAAGGAAGCGAAAGCCAGAATCAAGATTAATAAACTTCTCGAAGAAGCTGGCTGGCGTTTTTTCGATAGCGAACAAGGCTCTGCAAATGTAACCCTTGAAAACACCGTAAAAATCACAAAAACCTGCCTCGACGAATTCGGCGAAGACTTCGAAAAAACTGCCAAAGGTTACGTTGATTTCCTTCTCCTCGATGAAGATAAATTTCCCATTCTTGTTCTTGAAGCCAAGAGAGAGGAAAAAGACCCGCTCGATGGCAAAGAGCAGGCCAGAAAGTATGCTGCCGGTCTGAAAGTCCGTTTTGTTATCCTCTCAAATGGCAATCTTCATTACTTCTGGGACATCGAAACGGGAAATCCCGAGGTTATAACTGCCTTTCCCTCCCGCCAGTCCATTGAACACAGAAAGCAATTCAAACCTAACCCCGATACTCTCGTAAATGAGCTTGTTGAAGCTGACTATATCCTCTTGACTCAAAATCCGGATTACAAAAGCGACCCGCGATGGCTTGATGAAAAACAAAGAGAAACTTTTCTTAAAGATAACGGCCTGAAACTTCTCCGTTCTTATCAGGTCAGGGCCGTCCACGCCATCCAGCAGACCGTCGCACAGGAAAAATCTCGCTTTCTTTTTGAAATGGCCACCGGCACAGGCAAAACCCTTATCGCCGCTGCCGTTATGAAACTTTTCTTAAGAACCTCAAACGCAAAACGAGTCCTCTTTCTTGTTGACCGGCTTGAGCTTGAAAATCAGGCGTTCAAAAATCTTAACAGATACCTCAAAAACGATTTTACCACCGTAATCTATAAACAAACCCGCGATGATTGGAACAAGGCCGAAATCGTGGTAACTACCATTCAATCTTTACTTTCAGACAACAAGTACAAACGTCTTTTCAGCCCCACCGATTTTGACCTTGTTATCTCCGATGAATCACACCGCAGTATCGGCGGAAACAGCCGGGCAGTTTTTGAATACTTTGTCGGCTATAAACTTGGCTTGACCGCTACTCCGAAAGATTATTTGAAGAACATCAGGAATATAAACCAAAGAGACCCAAGAGAAATCGAACGCCGAATCCTTCTCGATACATACACAACTTTTGGCTGTGAATCGAGAGACCCCACTTTTAGATATTCTCTCGTCGATGGTGTTCGTGAAGGTTTCTTAATCAATCCCATCGTCGTTGACGCCAGAACCGAGATAACAACTCAACTTTTGTCCGATGAAGGTTACTCCGTTATTGTTACCGACGCGGACGGAGAAGAAAAAGAGAAAATCTTCGTCCACAAGGACTTTGAAAGAAAGTTTTTCTCCGAAGAAACAAACAAAATCTTCTGCGAAACTTTTCTCAAAAACGCCCTGCAAGACCCCCTGACCGGCGAAGTCGGCAAAACTATTATCTTCTGTGTTAGTCAGGACCACGCCGCCAAAATAACCCATGCCTTAAACATCATGGCTCACCGAATCTGGCTCGGAAAATACAACTCTGATTTTGCCCTTCAGGTCACAAGCAGAATCACCGACTCTCAGCAGTTTGCCATCAATTTTGCCAATAACATTCTAAATGGTCATACGCAATGGCTCGATTCTTACAAATCCAGTAAAACAAGAGTCTGCGTTACCGTAGGAATGATGACCACCGGCTATGATTGCGAAGACATACTCAACCTCTGCCTTATGCGCCCGATTTTTTCACCGCAGGATTTTGTCCAGATTAAAGGCCGGGGTACAAGAAAATTCACCTTCGACTATAAACAGAAAATCTCGTCAGGCGATACCGAACTGATTGCCAAATCAAAAGAGCGTTTCAAACTCTTTGACTTCTTCGCCAACTGCGAATACTTCGAACATAAATACAAATACGATGAGGTCATAGAACTGCCGCCCGTCACCGGCGAAGAAACCGGCGGAGAAGGTCAGCCGCCCGTACGTATTCCTGAATATGAACATGCTGGGCTTGATCCCCTTAAAACCTTCGTTGAATCACCCGTTGGCCTTGATGGTATGCGTATCGACAGGGAATTCTTCGGTAAATTCGAGCAAACCGTCAAGCGAGACACCTTTGTAACTCAGAAAGTTACTCAGGGTGATTTCGACGCCGCAGAATCCTATATACTCGAAAATATCTTCGAGAAACCCGAAGATTTCTTCAATCTCGAAAAACTACGCAAAGCCGTCCAGCTTGATAGACGCCTCACGCTCCGCGAAATCCTCGAAAAAATCTTCGGCCTTATACCGCGCTTCAAAACTAAAGAAGAGCTTCTCGAAGATGAATGCCAGAAATTTATCTCTATTTATAAACCTCCCGCTGATTTTGTCCTGCCGGTGAAAAACTTCCTCAAGGCCTATGTCGCCGACCCTAAAGTCCGCGAAATAGTCGAATCAAAACGCTATGCCGATTTCGCAACAAGTCCAACCTACGACGATTTCAACGCTTTGACCAAAGAATTGCGCAAGCTGATACCCGAATATGTGAAGGATTACATATCCTTAAATAAATACGTCGCCTGATTAAAATTATGCTTGATACTGAAACCAAACGAAAAATCGACAACTGCCGCGATATTCTCGTCGGCAAAATCCCCGACCCCAAATCTCAGGTCGAACAAATCACCATCGCCCTTATTTACAAATTTATGGACGATATGGACCAATTGTCTGTTTACCAGGGCGGCAAACCCAGCTTCTTTAGAGACGACTTTGAAAAATACTCCTGGTCCAGCATATTCGACCGCCGGCTCGGCGGTCAGGAACTTCTTAATCTCTATGGCGAAGCACTCGTCAAGATGAACCACAATCCTAATATCCCGCAGCTTTTCAGGGATATCTTCAAAAATGCCTTTC
>JBAPXT010000230.1:0-8021 GCA_049284355.1 Sedimentisphaerales bacterium | reverse complement strand
CCACAGGACAACAATCTCGACGAGGAACTTGACGTAATAAGCAACCTGATGGTTTATTCGCGGTTTTACGCACTGCCCCACAAGGCCGCGGCGAGCAGGATTGATTATCTGCTTACGTTTATGGAATTGTCGGACAAGCGCACCGCCAGAATCAGAGAACTCTCGGGCGGTATGCAGCGGCGATTGGTAATCGCCAGGGCGCTGATGAATAATCCGAAACTTTTGATACTCGATGAGCCAACGACCGGCCTCGACCCGCAGGTGCGGCACCTGATATGGGACAAGCTCAGGCAGCTAAAAAGGCACGGGACGACGATTCTGCTGACGACGCACTATATGGAAGAGGCGTTCGCGCTTTGCGATACGATTCTGATTATGGATAAAGGGGCCGGAATACTTCGCGGGTCGCCGGCTGAACTTCTCGCGCACAATGTCGAGAAGCACGTCCTTGAAATTACAGGCAGCAAAAAAATCGAAACGATAGCAGACGGCGAGATGCTGCAGAAACTTCGGATAGACCGCACCCAGGAGACAATGCGGGTGTATTGCGACGATGACCAGGTTCTCAGGCTGCTTGCGGGCCGATTACAGGGTGAGCATTACTATTTGAGGCAGGCGAACCTGGAAGATGTTTTTTTGAAGGCTACGGGCAGGGCACTGAATGAAAGACAATAGGCCATATCTTTATCCGCCGCTTGCAAGGCGTCTTTTCGGCGTGTGGTTCCGGCATACGCGGGTCTATACGAAAAATATCTTCAGCAACGGCCTGCCGCCGTTTCTTGAGCCGTTGTTGTTTTTGGCCGGCGTCGGGCTGGGCTTAGGCAAATACATTACCACATCGATGGAGGGACTTACTTATATCGAGTTTCTCGGGACGGGACTTCTTATGACTGCGGCGATGTTTACCTCGTCGTTCGAATGCACGTTCGGCACGTTTATCAGGATGGAGTTTGAGAAGGTATATGACGGCATGCTGGCTACGCCGCTGACCGCCAACAACCTGATTATAGGCGAGATTATCTGGGCGGGGACAAAAGGATTTTTCTTCTCATTTGCCGTATTGTGCGTGCTGACCTGTTTCGGCATCATATCTTTGCCGCGGGGCCTGCTTGCGCCGTTTGTGGGCTTTTTCACCGGGCTGATGTTTTCTGTTATGGCGCTATTGGTCACGTCATTTGTCAGGACGATTAACCATTTCAATTTTTACTTCACGGGTTTTATCTCGCCGATGTTTTTCTTTTCGGGCGTGGTCTTCCCGATTTCAAATCTGCCCGCTTACATTCGACCCTTGGCCGATTGTTTACCCCTGACGCATTCCGTCCGGCTTACACGCGCCGTCTGTTCAGGTCAATACCACTGGTACCTTCTGCTCGATATGCTTTACATTATCGTATTTATTCTCATCGTCGGTTTTTTCGCGGTCAAACGGCTCAAAAAACGGCTGGTATTCTGATTGCTTATTTGGAAAAAGACTGCCCTTCGACTCTGCTCCCTTCGACTACGCTCGGGGCAGGCATCCTTAATGTTCTGATTTACTGCTGTCTTTTGAGCGCAAGATGCGGATGAGCGAATAAACGAAGAGCGCAAGAATCACCAGCCAGCTTACGGCCAAAAATATCCAGCCATCAAAACGCATCGGGCTGCATTCCCTCCTTTCGCTTCTGCTCTTTTTTTTGCCAGATGTGCCAGACCAAAAACGCCAGTACCGCGAAAAAGATTACCAGCCCTATTCTTGTTCCCAATATGAACGGTATATTTTCCTTCGGCACATTTTTCATCAGGATTATGCCTGTCCAGTCCTGCCAAAGCCACATACCCAAAATGAAAAGCAAAAAGGCAGGCGTGATATATTTAATTATAAACCGGTAAATTCTCGGTATTGTAATATCGGAGCCGACGTGCATTTCGGTCCAGGCTTTTTCCATTCCGAAAACCCAGGCGAAAAGGATTGACTCAACCGTAGCAAACAAGACCAGACAGAATGTTCCGCCCCAGAAATCCAGCTCATCGACAACACCCCTGCTAAGGAAGAAAATGGCCGGCTGGCATAATACAAATGTTACCAACCCGAAGACCCAAGACGCTTTTTTCTTTGAGAAAGCGAATTCATCCTCCATAAACGCTATAGCCGGCTGAGCAAGCGAAATTGAAGAAGTTATGCCGGCAAGAAAAAGCAGCATAAACCACATAAAGCCAAAGATATTGCCGAAGGCGATTTTCTGCATAACCAGCGGCATAGTAACAAAGCCGAGATTGAAAGCTCCGCCTGTGGCAATCTGATTGGTAACTGCGGGGCCAAAAAAGGCGTAAGCTGCCGGTATTACGATGCTGCCGCCGAGAATAACTTCTGCAACTTCATTGGCTGAAGCAGCTGACAAGCCGGAGAGAGCTACATCGTCCTGCTTGGTAAGATAGCTTGCATAAGTAAGAATAACGCCTATGCCGCAACTGAGCGTAAAAAATATCTGGCCTGTTGCTGCCAGCCAGACTTTTGCGCTTTTCAGCACAGACCAGTCGGGATTCCACAGAAAGCCAAGACCGTTGATGGTATTGTAATCCGGTTTCGCAGGGTCGGGTGTACCTAACATCAGGACCCTGACCACAAGTATTGCTCCAAATAAGAAAAGCACGGCTAATGCCCATTTGCATACCTTTTCTATGCCCTTTTGTATCCCCATATAGATTATCCAGACGTTTAAAATAAAAGTTATCAGGAAGAAGAAGTAACCGGGGCCCAAATTGGAGAAAAATTCGTTTTTCACCAATCCCTGGTAGGCGTGCAGAAACGCCGACATACTTTGTTCTGTCGTACAGGAATTATATTTGCCGAGCAAGGCAAAGACGCTGTAGCCGAGCAGCCAGGATTCGATATACACATAATAGATGAAGATAACGATGGGGCCGAAAATGCCGATGACGCCGAAATATTTGATGAATTTGTTTTTGTTCCAGAGGGTATGAAACATTCCCGGTGCCGTGCTGTGGCCGAAGCCGCCGCCGAACCTGCCGATTGTCCATTCAATCCACATCAGCGGCAGCCCCACCAGAAACAGGGCCGCAAAATACGGTATCATAAACGCCCCCCCTCCGTTTTTTGCTGCCTGGACGGGAAATCTTAAGAAGTTGCCGAGGCCGATGGCACTTCCTGCCACAGCCAATATCACGCCGAGCTTGCTCCCCCATCTTTCTCTTTTTTTTTGTTCTTCCAAAAGCTCAAGACTCGCTGTTTATTTTCTTGCAGGGTAGCGATTCGGCAGCTACTTTTTTATCCCGAGCACTTCCAGCGTATTGCGCTCAATGATGTTTTGAATGCTGCTGCGGGGAACCGTCGGCAAATTTGTGTCAGCCAGAAGCTTATTAAGGCTAAGCAGTGTTTCTATACACTGCTCGGCTTTGCCGAACGGGAACCCGCTGCCGAACAACAATTTATCCATTACCCCGCATTCGTGTGCTGCTGCTGCTATGTTATAAACTTGCCAGACATTGCTGGGCTTTATCGTCAAATCTGCATAGACGTTTTCATGCTTGGCCACCATAGACAATGTTTGCTCAACGAAAGGCATCCCCATAGCCCCTATGACAATTTTCAAAGCTCTGAATTTTCTGGCAACTTCATCCAGAATATATGGTTGGGCATAGTCCAAAATGGCCTCAGGTCCCAGGGCACCTCCATTATGAAAGAAAACAGGAAGACCAAGCTCCTGTGCCGATTCATAAAATCTCATCGCTTTGCTGTGGGCTGGATGAAAGCCGCAGCTCGAACAGTACAGGACCGTACCTTTAAGCCCCAGATTCTCTGTTAAAGCAGCCAGATTTTTAACGCTTGTTTTATCTTTGGTAGGTTCTACGACTGCAAAGCCAATCATTTTTTCTTTATGTTTGCTGACATACTCAGATACTTTCTTGTTGATATCTTTGCTTGGGCCTTCAGGGGCGGCCAATACTATGCAAATATCTACTGTCTCTACCGCCGCCAAATGCTCAGAGGCTTCGATATTCTCCACAGCGCAACTTATATGTGTGTGGCAATCAACTATCATATTCCAGCACCTTTAATGTACTGAATAATAATCAATTAGCAATAATAGATTATATCGGCTGCGTCAAGCACAAATATTTTCTCTTTTATTTCGTAATTTTAATACCCTGTTGTCCTCATCTTACCTGTTTTGTCGGAAAAAAACATCTGCTGCCTGTAGCTTTTTCTTGACCTGAAGATGCGGCGAATGTAATATGCTCTGGCTGTCGCAGGTTTCTTTATTACAGAAAAGCGGAGAATTCTTGTGGATTGTCCGGTTTGTAAAAACGCAATGATTGTCCTGGAGCTTGCCGAAGTCGAAGTTGATTATTGCACCGACTGTGGCGGCATCTGGCTCGATGCCGGCGAATTGGAGCTTTTGCTTGGAAATTCACAGCAGACCAGGCAATTGCTCGATTCCTTCAAAGTCGATTCTACTTGCACTGAAAAACAGCGAAAGTGCCCTATATGCCTGAAGAAACTGCAGAAAATCGTTGTTGGCCCCTCCACGCCGCCGCTACTCATAGACAAATGCACCAGGGGCGATGGCCTGTGGTTTGACCACGGGGAGTTGCAGGATATCTTAGCCAAAGCGAAATTGGATAAAGACAATAAGATTCAAAAATTATTAGCTGATATTTTCCAGGGGTAATTCCTATTTTTTATTTACCCAGATGAGGGGGGATTTTTACCGCTTGCCTGCACCTGTGGTGCCTGCACAGGTTACGCAGGCACAGGTGTTTTTAGCTAACTGTGATGCCGACCTTTTCCTTCCCGGCGTTGAAGCATCTGGTCGACTATAACGCCAATAAGAATCACAGTACCCACTATAGCAAAGTCGAGCGAGCTTGGTATTCCAAGCAGATTAACGAGATTACGCAACACCAGGATAAGCGTCGTGCCAATGAGGATGCCGATGACCGAACCCTGGCCACCACGAAGGGAACAGCCGCCGAGGACGGCAGCCGCAATACCATATAGTTCATAGAAGTTGCCGTGTGAAGAAGGGGAGATTGAATTTGTGTAGAAAGCCAGAAGGATTGTTGCGACCCCTGCCAAAAGTGTAGAAATAACATAAGCACTGGCAATAACTCTGCCGGTGTTGATGCCGGAGAATAGCGCCGCTTCTTCATTGCGCCCTGCAGCAAGCAAATACCTGCCATAAATAGACTTATGCAGCACAACCCACATTATAGAAGCTATTACCAGCAAGATGATAAAAGGCATAGGTATGCCGCAGATTTTGCCGGTGGTTAATATTTGCAGTGTTTCGAAACCCTGACAATATCCGAAACCCTGACTCTGGTCGTTTGCTATGTAGCGGGCCATGCCTCTGTAGAAAAGCAATCCGCAAAGTGTTACGAGGAAAGGTTGAATTTTTACTTTCGTCACCAGCAGGCCGTGACATAATCCTAATAAGGCTGTGGCCAACAAAGTAACGATAACAGCAATCGGCCAGGGCCAGTGCCATTTAACCAGCATAAACGCCAGCAAAACGCCAAAAAGCGAAAAAACCGACCCGACCGATAAATCAATGCCGCCTGTCATAATGACCACGCCGACCCCAATACCGAAAATCCCGAACATACCGACTAAACGGGCATTGTTTTGCAGGTTCGTTGCGCTTAGAAAATTCGGATTCACAATTGAGACCACAACGCACAAGACAATCAGGATTATCAGTATTCCAAATTCTTTTCTCATTGGGATTGCCTTTCAATCGTATGACCGACAGCCAGTCGCATAACGGTTTCCTCGTCGAATTCGCTTCGTTCCAGCAGGCCGGTAATCTTGCCTTCGTGCATAACGGCAATGCGGTCACTTACACCAAGAATTTCCTCCATATCGGAGCTTATAATGATAACAACGACCCCATTGTCGGCTAAATTGCGCATAAGATGATATATCTCTGATTTTGCGCCGACGTCGATGCCTCTGGTCGGCTCATCAAAAATAATTACCCGCGGGGCAAGGGCAAGCCACTTGGCAAGAACGACCTTTTGCTGATTTCCGCCGCTGAGATTCCCGGCTACCGTCTCACTTGAAGGGGTTTTTATCTTCAGTTGTTTACACTGGGCCAATGCTGCTTCTTTCTCCTGATTACGTTTTATTAGACCGGCGAAGGCAAAGCTTGCCAGATTCGGCAGAGTTATATTTTCGCGAACAGTCATTTCAACAATCAGCCCTGATTTTCTGCGGTCTTCAGGCATCAGGGAAATTCCATTTTCGATAGCGTCTTTGGCGGAGCGGATTTGCAATCTTTCTCCTGCCAGATGGACCGAGCCGCCTATGGGGTGGTCTGCGCCGAATATTGCGCGTGCCATTTCGCTTCGGCCGGCCCCGACAAGGCCAGCAAAGCCCAGTATCTCACCGCGGGCTGCTTCAAAGCTGATTTGACAATCAGGATAAGCAGCGGTAGTTAAATTATTCACACGGAAGTAGCCGGGCTCAGCATGGGTGGCCGGCGAGATATAGAAATCCTCTAATTGCCGTCCAATCATTAAATTTACCATATTGTCGTGAGTTATCTGTTCCCGGCTAAGTGAGCCGGCATTGACGCCGTCACGAAGGCCGATTACACGGTCGGCACATTCCTTTACTTCCGCGAGTCGATGGGAAATGTAAATAACGCTTACACCATCATTGCGCAATTGCCGGATTACCTCGAAGAGTCGTTTGGTCTCAGCTAACGTCAAACTTGATGTGGGTTCATCCATTATCAGTATGCGGGCGTTGAGTGACAGGGCCTTCGCTATCTCGACCATCTGCTGATGGGCGATTGGCAGCTCACTCAGAGGTGTATCAGGCGATAAATCCAGGCCAAGCCGCTTCAGGTAAGGTTCCGTCTGGGTTCGCAGGCGGCGGTTGTCTATTAATTTCAATGGGCCGAACCGCAGAGGCTCTCTGCCAAGAAAAACATTGCCGGCAATAGTAAGATTGTCGAGGATGTTCAGGTCCTGATGAATAAAGCCGATTCCAAGTTTGATAGCTTCGGAAACGTTGTGGATAATTGTAGTTTTGCCGTCTATTTTGATTACACCGGCATCGGGCTGGAGCACGCCGCCGAGAATGTTCATCAGTGTGGATTTGCCGGCGCCATTCTCGCCGATAAGTGCCGCGACTTCGCATGGATAAACATCAAGGTCAACCTTATCGAGAGCTTTTACGCCGGGGAAACTTTTTTCTATCCCCTGCATTTGCAGTAACGGCAGGTCGGTAGACACCTGTGAGTTGCTCCAATGGCATTACAAACCTATTTGCCGAGAAGTTTGTTTACTCTTTCCGTAAATTCGGCAACGTTGTCCTTTTTTATAATCAATGTGGGAACGATAATCAGCTTATTCGGCGGTATCTTTGATTTGTCGCCGTTGATGATGTCCGCAAGCAGCTTCATTGACTGATAGCCGAACTCATACGGTTGCTGAACGATGGTGCCGTAGATGTAACCGTCGCTAACGCCCGCGAGGGTCTCTTCATCTTCATCAAAGCAGACTATTTTGACTATGCCGAGTTTGCCGGCGTCGGTAACAGCGTTGAGAATGGCAGGACCGTTATAGTTCCAGAGTCCTACACAACAGGCTAAATCCGGGTATTTCACTAATGAATCTGAGACGTTGGATTTGGCAGCTACCCTGTCATTGTTATCGGTTCGAACATCTATAATTTCGATTTTGGAGCCGGCGATGGCTTCTTTTATTCCCTGAATTCTCTCCTTGGCATTCTGGGTGTCTGCTTTGCCGACGAATAGCATGATTTTTCCGCCCTCCGGCAGAACTTCCTTAATCAGTTCACCCGCCTGTCGGCCGGCGGCGACATTGTCGGTACCGAGGTAACAGAGTCGTTTGCTGCCGGGAATATCACTGTCGCACGTTATGACGGCTATCTTTTCGCTCAGCTCATCAAGTATGGGTTTTTGATTTACTGGGTCTATCGGAGAGATTGCGATTCCTTTTACGCCCCTGACAACCAAATCATCAATGATACGACGCTGCTCAGCAGAGGT
>JBAPXT010000229.1:0-1622 GCA_049284355.1 Sedimentisphaerales bacterium | reverse complement strand
CTTTTCGATACTGCCCCGCTGATCCGGCAGATGCCACCGTTTATTGGATAATTACGACCCCCCAATTAAGCATTTTGCCTAATTGCCAAAACCGCCCAAAAAACGTTAATACAGCGTTTAATATGTCGCGGGCGGAATAAAACAGGCAAGATTCGCTCAACGATAATAGCCGATTTTTTAAGGGTTTTGTTATGAAGGCAAAGGTTACCGAAGATTGCGTCGCATGTGGACTATGCGTGGAGATTTGCCCTGAAGTTTTCAAGATGGGCGAACTGTATGCGCAAGTAAAAACGGATGAAATCCCCGAAGAATTTGAAAAGGCCGTCCGCCAGGCAGCAGATGATTGCCCCGTATCGGCGATTATCATCGAATAGTGACGGGTTTTGCCGCCTGCTATGGAGGGGCTAAAACTCAAGAAATCTTTTTGAAAAGAAATCAAATGAACAGTAAGAAAAGACAACTAAAACATGATAACGCTGGTGGTATGCCTGCTGTTTATGGGGCTGGTTATAGCCGGTGGGTGCCAAAAAACAGAAAAAGTAAAGATGGGCAAGACCGCCTCAATGGAAATGTAACAAACGGTCTGCCTGGTGATACAAATCAACAAGGAAATTTCAACCACCTACAAAGGCAAAACGGTGCATTTCGGCTCACCAGTTCAAGTCCGGCACTTAATCAGAGGAAAACACCGTTCAACGGCTTTGAAAGAATTTTTTGCCAAAACTGAACAGGTCGTCCACCTTATGCGATGAAAGTGAGTAATTACGATATGAGAATTAAGTAATACCCCTATTCTCCCTTGAACGGAAACAACAGTATAATCCTGACAAGTTAATAAAATTGTAGCGGACAGTGGCTGCAAAAGACGCTTCGACAGTCCGCCAAACTTTGGTTTAGTTGTGAGCTCTGTGTATGCACGTCGATAAAGTTCGGGAAACAAGAGCACGGACGCCCACGATTAAGAAGGAACGTTACAATGAAAACTTTTATGCTAGGATGGGAGTTTCCACCCTATATCAGCGGCGGGCTGGGAACGGCTTGTTACGGCCTGACTAAGGCGATGGACAAGCTGGGCATAGAAGTTATGTTCATTCTACCCAAGGGAGGCGAAAGTAATCCCCTCGGCTCTGTTAAAATGGTTGGCGCCGAAGAATTTCAGGAAATCGAGATGCCAATCGGATTCAAAAATGTAAGATTTCGTGTAATTGCTTCGACATTGAGACCATACGCCAATGTCGGTTCATGTCATCGGAAAGCGGTTCATTGTGCCTCTATATTAAAAGTATCGCAGGGCAACCTCCATCCGGGTCAGACATCCGGTCCAGACAATTACGGCGGGGATATATTCTCAGCAGTCAGTCAGTATGCCGAAAAGGCAGCCAGCATCGCCGAAACCGAAAACTTCGATGTAGTCCACGCCCACGATTGGATGACGTATCCAGCCGGTGAAGCCGTATCGCAGCAAAGCCGCAAACCTCTGGTTGTGCACGTTCACTCAACTGAGTTTGACCGAAGCGGAGAACACGTCAATCAGATCGTTTACGACACCGAACGAAGTGGTATGCACGCGGCGGCAAAGATTATCGCGGTAAGCAACTTCACGAAAAACATAATACTAAAAC
>JBAPXT010000228.1:0-4393 GCA_049284355.1 Sedimentisphaerales bacterium | reverse complement strand
CACCAGATCGTCTTTATCCGCCATTCCAAAAGAATCGCCTCTCTTGCAGATTATCACTAAACAAAAATGCACCATTTCCCCATTTAACTTAATAGCAAACAGTCTATAATTTGGTCTGTTCAGCCATTTCAATATCTTCTTGTCTCCTCCCTTAGCAATTGATTTAATTGCAATTAAATCCGCAGCAGAAAGCTCAAAAGAACTGTTGTATACAAAATGCTCAATAGAGCTACCATCAGCCAACCTGGAATTTATCTCGGTTGGAGTACCGGTTTTTTTCCTGAAAATTACCGTTTTTCTTGAACCAATCGAGTTTTTTATTCTCTTGATCATCCTTGGTATATAAAATGTCTGAATTTATTTTAATAACTTTTCATAAAGCTCTACCAGCTTTTTAGATTCAGTTTCCCAGTTATATTCTTCCCTGGTTAATTGCATCCCTTTATCACCCATGCGCTCAGCTTTTTCAGGATTATCTAAAAGATACAGAATTTTATCGGCGATATCCTTTGGGCTATAGGGGTCAGCAAACAAGGCGCACTCGCCAAAAATCTCCTGCCAGTATAGAAAATTGGACATAACTATGGGCAAAGAACAAGCCATATATTCAAAAACTTTTACAGGCAGACTGGTAATATAGTTCTTTATTGGGTATAGAATAGAAATCCCAACGTCTGCCGCTTTTATATATTTATATACTTCGCCCAAAGGAACAAGCCCTAAAAATTCAGCGTACTTCCACCCCCTCAAGCTCTCACATTCTTTTTTAAACTCTTCATTTTCCCATTTCCCAAGAAGCCACAATTTCGCTTTGTCTTCAACAAAATCCATCGCTTGGATAACTTCTTTAATTCCTCTTATCCTGCTTAATCCTCCCGCATAAACAACAATTGGCTTATCCTTTTGTATTTCCAGTCTCTTGACATTATTTATCAGTCCCAATACAGGCAAATTCCTGAGTAAAATAGTTTTTGTCGGATTAAACTTCTTTGCAATATCCGGTGTCGCAGCTGCTATACCATTAAATAAAAAAACTCCTGTTTGTTCTATCGCATTGGTTACAAAAGCAACAATCCTTCTAATATATTCCTTTCCCATCCATTCTTTATATAAAATTTGTTTGGAATAATCTTCGTGAACGTCATAAACAACCTTTTTGCCAAGAAGTTTAAGAACAATACCAACAGGTATCAACGCCGGGTCGTGAAAATGATAAATGTCAGCTTTCTCTTTCAATGCCGACCTAAATAGTTTCCATACTACTCTTGTCATACTTTCAAACCTGCTCTTAGATTCACGCAAACAAACAATTTTTACCCCATCCACAACTTCTTCTTTGCTATGTTGAGCAATAACTACTGTATTGTAGCCTGCTTTTACCAAAGTTTTTGCCTCTTTATGAAAAATCCGATCGTCAAAAGGTGAATGACCAGCGGTAAGGTGGCAAATCTTAATCTGCGATTTATCCAATAAGTGTTTCATAAATTTTTCTTGGTTTCATCACGTGGTCCTTCGTATCCCAAATCTTTCAATTCCTTAACTCCTGTCGCGCCGCGCACGTAAGCGATAAAATATATAGCCCAATCCGGCGAACGCTCGTCAAATGGCGGCGGATAGAAAGAGACAACCTTGGCACGGTTATAGGGAGCAAACCTCTCAGGTCTATCTCCGTACCACTTGATATTAAGCTCGGCACCAATTAGGTAAGAATATATAATGTCGTACGACCAGTTAAAGTCGAAGTACGTACCATCTAGTCCTCGCCGATAACCTGCGGCCAGTGCAACATATGGCGTCACATCGGAAATGCCCATCTGGTCAGCTAATTTGCAGGTTCTACTAAATCTCTCACGCATAGATTCGATTTCTGGAACTGTGTAAAACGAGCACGACAACGGTGCCTTAATCTCCTTGCCGGTCCAATACCCGGTTTTGTCCCATACTTTATCGTTAGCTACTTGTATCATTCCCCGGCCGTACCACTCTATGCGAGCCTCTGGAAAAATAGCCTGAGTTTTTGTATGAATGATATCGAGATTTTCGCGAATTGCCTCATTCCACTTCTCATTGTCTGGCAGAACATGAAAACGCTCACAATCAAGCAGGATAGCACTTATTTTAACGTCACTATGATAGTTTTCATTGCTTTGCGCCACCCAGTCACTCACCAGTTTGGCACGCTCTTCAAAAAAACGAATTTCTTCCTCGTAAGAAGCACCTCTGTCAGTAGGAGGCAAATTCTTGTCAAATTTTGAATGCCACGGGCTAAAGTTAAATGCCAGCGACGACCTTATACTAGGTTCAGTTCTGTTAAGTCTGGCACAGGTATAAACACAATTGTCTACCTGCTGCTTTGTAGCCCATATGCCTGATAAGGACAGCGAATGCATTATCCTCGCCAGTTCATACAACCGTTGGTTGTTTCTGTCTTCCAATAACTTAGGCGGCGGCGTCCAGGAGTAATGAACCTTTGGTAACGGCTTAAGCGCGGATAGTTTCGCATTAAGTTCAGCTTCCGACAGCTGTACCTTGCTGTTACCATAGCACTGTTGACAATTTAACAGTATTGTCCCAGCCATTATAGGTAGTATTATTTCTTTCAGCATATTAAAAAAACCTCAATATAGAACCCTGATATCTTGAAATTCGACTCCTTCTAAGTCTTGCTCATCTTCCGCTGTAAGTTCGCTTTCCAATGAAGTTTCTTCTATTGTACGACGAAGCAGATTAAACACCGCTACAACAAAGCCGGCACAAAAAAACATAAAACGGTTACCATCGAGGTCGCCGGATTTCATCGCTTGTATAAGCGCATAGAGAAACAGCAAACCTGCTGTATGAACAAACTGCAGTGCTTCTATACCCAGTCCGTATGAATTAACGTATTTCAAAGCTTGTCTCCATCGCCTGAAAATAAACCATAAAAACAAACACCCAACAACCACCCCGACAAGTCCTTCTTCATACATTAATTCCAGAATCATATTATGTGGATAATCTCCACCTATGTCCTCACCTCCTCTGTCAACCACAAAGGCGCCCGTGCCGTGCCCAAGAATAGGATGTTCGAAAGACCTCGTAGCCGTCCAGACAAACCGCTCTGTCCTTGCGGAGGCTGCTTCTTGTAATTCGTAACTACCCTTAAACATACCGGTTATTCGCCAGGTAACTTCTTCCGGCAATTTAATAAGTGAAACAGCCCCGATAATCAATATAGCTGAGATGATTGCTGGAAACCAGGCTTTGGATATACCCTTTCGGCATATAAAGATTGCTGCTAAAAAAATAAGTATCAAACCGACAAATGGTCCGCGTCCTCCCGTAGTAATCATCATGACTACCACAAAAAAGATAGAGCCTAAAGAAACGGCTCTTAAAACTGGTGATGTGCGAGCCATAATTGCGAAGACAAAAGCGATAACCGGTGTTATCGCCATTAGATTTGCCGTTGCTCCGGGACTTGCTTCCAGAAATGCACCTCTCTCCGTACTTATGTTCAGCATCGATTGATAAGGCACTGCGACCATAGTAACTGCAAGGGCAATCCCGACGAAAAACAGCAGCCATATTAATTGCTTAATTTCTTTTACACTGTGGGTAAAGACGATAGGACTAAAAAATGCGATAAGACCTAATGTTGCAAACCGCGAACTTTTTACCCAGCCGGTGTTTGGAGCCGACGTATAAGTTGTGGCCAAAAGAAGAATAGTAGCTAAAAGTAAGTACAACCCCAAGGGAATATTTATAATATCCCTAAGACGTCCGCCACTTCTCATGAAACTGTAAGCCATTGCAATTAAGGTGATAACTGCACACAAAACTGTATAGTCAACCACTCTGAAAAAGCTGAATTTAAGCATAATAACGGCTTTAACGACATTTGTTGTAATGAACAAGACTAAAGATGTCATAGGGTATTTGAAAATTACAATAGCCATTACTATTGCTGCGACTATGAGTAATACAATTAGCATCACGCACCTTCTTTTATAAAAAAACGTTAACCTTTGGCTGCATTTCTACTCGCCATCCACAGGGCACAACACCTCAATGTCAGACTTATATTTATGACTGAATTTAAAAGTCCAAAGCAATGTACCAAACCATGAAATCGCACTCAGCCCATATCCAATGTTGTAAGAGATCGTGGCTCCATTTATCCCAAACTTGGGAATCAGCACAATAGAGGGCACCAGGTGCGCCATAAGGGTTATAAAATTCAATATCGGAATAAATTTAATTGGCCCAAACTTTATTACAAATGGCCGAGATAAAATTTCCGCTGTTGAGCACGGCATGACTATTATGAGCCAACACAGAATGCGGGCCGATTCATCTGCAAAATTGGGAAATATCACCGAGAGAATAAACGGCCCCGCAAACAGTACAATCA
>JBAPXT010000227.1:0-19534 GCA_049284355.1 Sedimentisphaerales bacterium | reverse complement strand
AAAATAATCAAATCAGATTGTAAATTGCAAACCGAATGTCCCTGCGATTACGGTTTTATCGGCCTGTTATAAAAAACGAGCATCTTGATTTGCCTATCTGCGATTTTTGTAGTAGACTTTAAATAGAGTTAGGCAGGTAAAGTGGGTGATGTCAGCTTAGATATATTTATCTCAGCTATGACCGCCCGGTGATTCTTGATATCGTTGCCTGACTTAGCAATTCTGCTTTCGGGGGACAGGTTGGCAGGAGCGCAGATAACCCCTCTTGTATTGCGTGAGGGTTGAGGAGAAAGTTTTTTGGGGGGGCTATATAAGTTTCTTTCCGAGTTAGGTCTCTGTGCCTTGGGGTGCGGAGACCTTTTTTTTACAAAAAAATCACAGGCCAAAAGAGCTGTGAGTTTTTTTAAGTTTTTTCCCTTAGTGTTTGTCCTGCAGTAGATTGAGAACACCAGAAATAAAATTTAACAGCCTTCTGCTTGGGCCGTTTACAAAGTTTCGCAAGATTTTTTTTGACATACTATATGTTGGGCTTACAATACGAGAATCGGCGAGCCGTAGTATTGTTTTGAAAAATTATAAATAGTTTTTGTTGAATTTTTTGAGGTGGACTTAGTTCGTGAGATGTCCCTTTTGCAAGGAGAATCACGATAGGGTTGTTGATTCGCGTTCAAGCGATACCGGCAGAGTAATCAGGCGCCGGCGCCAGTGCTTGGTATGCAAAAAACGCTTTACAACCTATGAGAAAATAGGTGAAAGTTTTAAGCTCTGCGTGGTAAAAAAGGATAGCTCCCGCGTTCCTTACGACAGGGATAAAATCGTTGGAGGTTTGCAGAAGGCCTGTTATAAAAGACCTGTCTCCGTTGAGCAGATTCAGCAAATAGCTGACAAGGTTGAGGAAGATATATTTAAGAGCTTCGACAAGGAGGTTTCGTCCACTTTTGTCGGCGAAAGCGTGATGAAACACCTGCGAGGAGTTGATAAGGTTGCATATATTCGCTTTGCAAGTGTCTATCGAGACTTCGAAGATGCAGGCGAATTGATTGAAGAGGTGAGTCAAGCTATTCAGGAAGCCGAATATAGTGGGCAGCCGAAACTTTTTGATACCTGAGAGACAAAAAGCATTTACCGGCTGAAGGAAGAGAGAATTGGGCCATTGTTAAATTTTTGCAGGGAGGCAAATGGTGGGGATGAAGGTAAGGCTTAAAGTCGTAAAGGCCGATGGCAGTATCGAAGAGTATTTGCACACAAAGGTCATCGGCACTATCAGTAATGCTCTCGCTCATGATGGGCAGGCCGATACATACATTGCCGAGCAGCTTGCGGATGTGGTAACTTATTTTCTTTACCGCAAAAAAAATAGCCGTTCTGTGACCTCCGATGAAATCTTCTCCATAATCAAGGCGGTTTTGACTGCCACGGGGTATGAAGATGCCGCAATTGTGCTCACCGAACATCAATTCAGCCGCAGGATTAAACGGTCCAGAACTGAGGTTGTTTCGGTTGATATTCAGCAGCTCGCCGACGCTGAAATGCTCTGGGCGTCTCAGCAATCGCCGTATAGGTCGCCCTGGGACAAATCTAAAATAGTCAATGACCTTGTAACGAACTATAATGTTCCCAGACACACTGCCAGAACGATTGCCTCGATGGTTGAGGAGAAAATATTCAATATAGGCCTCAATTCTGTCCCTGCCAGCCTGGTAAAGCAGCTTGTTTTGGGCGATGCCGCCGCTCTCCTCCGTGCCCAGCAACAGTTGCAAACCGTATAAGCCTGTTATTGGTGTTTTACAGATAGTCTCTTTTGTCAAACGGCTTATATATGTGTCTTCATCGTGTCCTTGCCATTTGGCTAATTTGGTTTTGCGGCAGAAGTGTTTTTTTGACGCGTGAGATAATCATCGCAAAAACTACCGTGTAAAGTACGAAGGAAGAAACGTACATAACAATGCCGAAAAAAGAACCCTCAAAATTAGACAAATATCCTATTCTGTCTATTTTTGCAATCTGTGCTGCAATTAAACGTGCAACTGCGAAGCCGGGAACTAATATCACTTCATCGATATGTAGACTCTCTATAACCTTTATTCCTCCAACCCACCAGTTGATTAGACAAATCCAGACAACAATGAACGATGTAAGCGAGCTAATAAATAAAGTTTTGATTCGTGGACGTGGAGCAAGACTTACTAATACCCATAAGGCAAATACTGTAGCGAACATTATAATCGAAACACATATCGTTATGTTTGTACTCTTCATCGAATCTATCTTTTCGCAGAACTCGTAGAACCCCTGTTTCCGAATAAACGAACATAAGAGAAGACACGGCCAAACAAGAACGAACGCTGCGAGCAAACTAAATAACAAAGTTTTCACTTTTGGAATGTATCTGCTTAATATCCGCAGTATAAAAATTAAAATCAAAAATATTAGAGAAACATATATTAGTGGAGTTATTTTGGTCATTTTTCACCTACTTTTCTCATCTACTGTGGTAGCTCCCACAATTGGGAAAGTTCGTATGCAATATTCAAATCAGTAAGAGTCTGATTCGTCAGGTCAAGCGTCCATTGCTGGCAACTTCTTTAATGAATTTGGCCTCAAATTGGTAGTAATGTCTCGCCTTGGATTAATGTCCGGGCATCAAATATCCATTGTGTTGTGCCAAAATCCGTGAGTTCGCGTATATATACGTTTTCTTAATTTCCATACCGCTATCAAGATCAATTTCCATCAGTATTGTCGGCAATTCGCCGGAAATGTCAACGACGTATTTTCTGTTCCTATTTACAGCAGAACTCTCAAAGACACTGCCGTAAATCAACTCACTGGAGTTGGCTTAACAGTTGTTTCGTCCGGCGGAGGATTTTTTCGGGCGGTTCGTCAGGGGCGACGTCAAGCCAGTGAACGTCCTTGAAGGTCTTGAACCACGTCCGCTGGCTCTTTGCGAAACGCCGGGTGTTTTTCTTTATCAGTTCCGTTGCATCTTCTAAACTTATCTTCCCGTTTAGATAGTCGATTATCTCTGCGTAGCCGATTGCGCATCGCGCCTGTTGGCTCAAGGGTTTTTCTTCGGCCAGCAGAGCTTTGACCTCATCGACAAGACCTGCCGCAATTATCTTTTTTACCCGCTGATTTATTCGGCTGTTTTCAACGCTTTTTTCCCTTCGTAACCCGATTATCGTCCAGTTATGCAAAGGTTTTTCTGCGTCGAATTGCTGTTGGAGGCTCGAAATCGGTTTTCCGGTGAGTTTGTAAACTTCCAGGGCGCGAATTATACGTTTGCTGTCTCTGCAACTGATGCGCTCGGCGGTGACAGGGTCGATTTCTGCCAATTGCCGGTATAGTTCTTCCAGCCCTTCAGATTCTGCTTCGGCCTGCAGTTCAGCACGTATTTGCTTATCGCTCCCCGGCCCTTCGAACAAGCCATACAGCAGGGCCTTTATATACAGGGCGGTTCCGCCGACTCCGATTATTCTTTTTTTGCAGCGGTTTATTTGCTCTATCGCATCGTAGGCTAAATCGAGAAATTTCCCGACGCTGAAAGCTTCGCTCGGTTCAACCACATCGATTAGGTGATATTTGATGCGCTCGCGGGCATCCTTCGGCGGCTTGGCGGTGCCGATATCCATTCGCCGATAGACCTTCATCGAGTCTATACTGATTATCTCAGCGCCTGAACTTTCGGCCAAATCAAAGGCCAATCGCCCTTTTCCTGATGCGGTAACGCCAAGAATTAACAATCTATTGGTATTCATAATTTACTGTAAAAATCCGTGGATAATAGATATAATACAGAGTTTGGGTTAAAAACGCAAAATTATAGCTTTCAGCAAACAACGGAACTGTATATGTTGGCAAACCAGGCCGTCAATAGAGACTTTAATACTCAGCTAAGCGAGAAAGCGCAGTTTGTAAATGAGACGCTGTCTCGGCTTCTCGCTCACCAGACTGATATTAGTGGTGATTTAAAAGAAGCAATTAGGTACACGCTCGAAGCTGGCGGCAAACGGGTGCGCTCAGCGTTAGTTCTCTGGTGTTGCCAGCTTATCAGTGGCGGAATAAATCACAATGCTGAAATTGCTGCTGCGGCCATCGAGATGGTGCATACCTATTCCCTTGTCCACGACGATTTGCCGGCGATGGATAATGATGACTTTCGCCGGGGGATACCGACCTGTCATAAAGCATTTGGTGAAGCGACGGCCGTCCTCACCGGCGATGCTCTTTTGACATTTGCCTTTGAGGTTTTGGCCAAAGAAATTGATGAGCCTGCGGTTGCGGTCAGATTGATTGGCGAATTGGCACAGGCCGCCGGGCCCGCTGGTATGATTGCCGGACAATTGGCCGACCTCAAAGCTGAAAATGGTCAGACTGGCGAAAAAATTTTGGAATATATCCACACCAACAAGACTGCTAAGATGTTTCGTTGTGCCGCCGCTATGGGAGCTGTCTGCGGTAAGGCAAAGAATGATGAATTTAACCGCCTATGTAAATATGGTCTTAAGATTGGCCTCGGTTTTCAGATAGCCGACGACATCCTTGACGTTTGTGCTTCGAGCGAACACTTGGGCAAAACAGCCGGTAAAGATGGCAGGGCTGGCAAAGCAACTTACCCATCTGTAGTTGGGATGGAGAAATCAAGACAGCTTGAAAAAAAGCTTGCCGATGAAGCGGTAGCGGTGTTGGAGCCTTTTGGCCAAAAAGCTGACATCCTCAGAAATCTCGCAATCGCCCTCCTGGAAAGAACAAAGTAATTGAAAGTGTCCTTAATGAACGGATTATTAGAACAAATAGACAGCCCTGATGATTTGAAGAAGCTCTCCGTCCCCCAGCTCAAGCTCTTGGCGGATGAAATCCGTCAGTTTATTCTCACCTCAGTCAGCGAAACCGGCGGACATCTCGCCAGCAACCTCGGCGCAGTGGAACTAACCTTGGCTCTGCATTATGTCTTTGATTTCAAAGCCGATAAGCTGCTTTGGGACGTCGGCCATCAGTGTTACACGCACAAAATCATTACAGGCCGAAGATATGATTTCACCAGACTTCGTAAGAGCGACGGCATAAGCGGTTTTCCAAATCCCAGCGAAAGTGTCTACGACCAGTTTGTTGTCGGCCACGCAGGGACCTCCATTGCTACGGCGATTGGAATGGCAGTGGGGCAGCTTAAAACCGGAAAAGACGATAAAATCGTCGCGCTAGTCGGAGATGCTAGTATTGTAAACGGCCTGTCTTTCGAGGCCCTGAATAATCTCGGTTTGGTTAAGAGGCAATTGCTCATAGTCCTCAACGATAACTCAATGGCAATCGATGCTACGCAGGGGGCAGTGGCAAAATACTTCTCCAAAGTCCGCCTCAGCCATACCTATGAGGATTTGCGAAAAACCACCAGGAACATCCTCGAACATATGCCCGTTATCGGTAAAACTGTTGAGGAGGCGATTGAGAGAATCAAAAAGAGTATTCGTATGGTTTTCCCCGCCAGTCAGATGTTCGAGAGTCTGAACATCCCATACTTTGGTCCTGTTGATGGCCATGACATTGAGTCGCTTATACAATTGTTCAGGGCTTCGTTGCATTTGAACCACCCTGCAATTTTGCATGTTTATACGAAAAAAGGAAAGGGCTTTACTCCTGCTGATGATGACCCCAGAAGGTTTCATTCAACAGGGCCTTTCAAAATAAATGGTGACACCGTAGAAGCTCCCGTCGCAGCAGGGCGCAGCTTTACCGATGTGTTTGGCCGGCATCTGACCGAACTGGCTTCAAAGGACAGCAGAATTGTTGCTATGACCTCCGCTATGTGCGATGGAACCGGACTGGCCGATTTCCGAAAAAAATTCCCCGACAGGTTCTACGATGTCGGCATCGCTGAAGGTGTCGCCGTAGATATTGCCGCAGGACTTGCAAAGAGCGGCTTAAAGCCTGTCGTCTGTATCTATTCAACCTTCTTGCAGCGAAGTTTCGACCAGATATTCCAGGAAGTGGCGTTGCAGAATCTGCCGGTTGTTTTTTGTATCGACCGCGCCGGTGTCGTCGGCCCAGACGGACCAACGCATCACGGCCTGATGGATATCGGATTTTTGAGAATGATGCCGAATATGGTCCTTGTGGCGCCTGCTGATGAGGATGAATTAAAACTGGCTTTGGAGTTTGCTTTAGCAGAAAATAAACCAGTCTGTTTAAGGTATCCCAGAGACATTGTCCCATCGGATGACTTTGACAGGTCCGCTTGTGCCCAGCCTTTTGAGTTAGGTACAAGCGTCGTTGTCAAAAGCAGCCCCGGTTCGGTTATTGCAATTGTCGCTTATGGGAACGTGCTTACCGAAGCCCTCAAGGCGGCTCAGCTCCTCGAGCAGGATGGTATTGACGTCGATGTGATAAATGCAAGGTTCGCTGCTCCTGTCGATGAAAAAATTATTTCTTTACTCAGCCGCCTCAAAGGTATAATAACGCTCGAAGACCACCACCTCGCCTGTGGCTTTGGCTCAGCCGTGCTTGAAACCGCTGCTGCTTTGCCGCTGCCGCCTGCAAAGCTGATTATAACCCTCGGTATGCCCAGAGCATTTTTGAAGCACGATTCCCGAAACGCTCAGCTTATGCAGGCTGGTATAAATGCCGATAGAATAGTACAGACGGTAAAGGAAATACTAAGCTCTGCTGGTAATGGGGCAGCAATCCGGACGCCGGAGCATAGATTTGAAAAATGGTAGAATTTTTTGCCGCACCGGGCCGAATTTGAAAAAGGATGTTCTTAAAATGGCGAAAAGCAATTTGCCCAAATTGGTGATTTTCGGCGACCCGAAAAAAGGAGATGTCGCCGAGGTAGTTGGGGAATTTCTCAATTTCGTCAGCGGTAAGGCCCGGGTCCTTGCCAGTTGTGCTATTGACCAGTGCACCGTTGATATTTTGAAAGATGCTGATTTTGCGGTTGTCTTCGGCGGCGATGGTAGTATTACCTTCGCTGCAAGACAATTGAGTCAGGTCAATGTGCCGGTCATTGGTGTTAACCTCGGCAAGCTCGGCTTCCTCACCGAATTTAGCCTTGTGGAACTTAAAGAATTTTTCCCTTCTTTAACATCTGGAAAACTGCGCATAGAGAAACGTATGATGCTCAAATGTGGGATTTTCAGCGACGGCCGCGAAAAATTCTCCTCCGCGGCTATCAACGATGTTTTTATCACCGCCGGACCGCCTTTTAGAATGATTGAGTTGAAAATGTCGGTCGACGGTCAGTCTGCTATAAACGGATTGGTAAGTGACGGCCTTATAATTTCCACACCGACCGGCTCGACGGCTTATAATCTCTCCGCCGCAGGGCCGATTCTTTCGGCGAATATGCAGGCAATGGTTATTACGCCCATTTGTCCTCATTCACTTAGCTTCAGACCCGTTGTTATCAATGCCGACAGTAAAGTAGAGGTTTTTGGAGTTAGTGTCAATGAAGGCACTACTGTTTCCATCGATGGTCAAATTTCATCCAAACTGTCTATTGATGATGTGGTAAGAATCGAAAGGAATAAAGGTGATTTTCTCGTCGTCAACAACCCACTTAGGACGCAGTGGGATACTTTGGCCACTAAACTCAGTTGGGCGGAAAAGCCAAAGTATAAGAAGGACCCCATTTGCGATAATTTGTAAAATGCCGCCTCCGCGGTATAAGGCGGTGTGATTGTTGGATTATGAACATGGTTTTGCGGCGGATAGTATGTAATAGTATGAAGAAGTCAGGAATATATATTGTTGGTTTGCTGTTTTTCGCTGCTTTTTCAGGAACTGCCTTGGTTTTTGGAGACGGTATCAGTTCGGCTACAGTTCCGCCGAGCAGCCGGGGCGAGGGCCTCATTCGTACCCCTAACCCGATTGACCAAAGCGGTAATCTCCTGATGACCGGAAATGTCACAGGCGGAAAGTATTTTCGCGGCGTAGTGCCGTATCATGCGCCGAGTTCTCTTGAAGAGACGGTTCCTTCATCGTCGCTTGATTCGTTTTTGAGAGATTCTGCGGGCTTGGGAAATTCAGGAGGTTACACCTCGGTATACAAACCATTTTATTCGCAGACTCAGACAGTAACGATTAAAATGCCGGGCCACCATGATGTTAGTGGACCGCCGACTGCGGACATCGGTGCTTATGTTGCTCAACTACCTGCCGTCGACACTCTGCCGCCTCGCAGTGCCTCTACGCTCAACCAGGTGGCTTGGGTATCTTCGAACCGCTGGCGGCCGATGTCGATGACACCACAAGAGTTGGAGAAAATAGTTTCATCTGATATTGTTGCATACTCACAACCCTTGGTCGCCGCCAGGCAAGCCATAGGGCTGACCGACCTGCAATACCAGGCCCGCGTGGAGCAGTCTAAACGCGACCCGAACCAGGTAAGCGAAAAAATCGCTGGACTTAAGGAGAGCCTTACCAGCCAGGTGTCCTCTGTCACAGAAAAACCTGCTGGCGAGGTTCCATGGTGGCTTGAAACACCAGCACAAAAAGAGCAGGCTGACAGAGAAAGTGCCCAGAAAAATGCCGAGACGCCGTTTACTGTGCCCTCAGATATTTATAAACAGCTTAATATTGATATTTATGAGCAGATGAAACAGCAGCTCGATAAATTACAAAAAGACCTCGAGCAGTTAATGGCTGGGCAGCAGCCTCAAGAGGCTGCTGGTACTGCCGCAACTGAAGTGGGCGGGAAACCAGCCGAGGGACAAGCTCAGGAGGGTTCCCAGGCTGGCAAGTCTGCTGAGGCTGGTTTAGTTGCCGCCAGGGCCAAAGCTATTTTGGGGCCTTATGAAACATTTGCCTCCTTTTCAGAAGACAAATTCAATCAGCATATGCGGGTGGCTGAGCAGTATCTTAAGCAGGGTAAATACTATCGTGCTGCCGATGCCTATACTTTGGCCTCGATTTACAAGCCCGATGACCCTCTTGCTTATGCCGGAAAAAGTCACGCCCTCTTCGCTTCTGGCGAATATATGAGCAGTGCCCTCTACCTTTCCAGGGCCTTGCGGATTTTCCCTGAGTATGTACGCTTTAAAATCGACATTGAGGCTATGGTCGGTGGTAAGGACACGCTCAATACCCGTGTGGCCGATGTTGAAGAATGGCTGAAAAGGACCAGTGCCCCTGAGCTGTACTTTTTGCTCGCCTATGTTTATTACCAGATGGACAAACCCCAGTCGGCTAAAGAAGCTATTGATGCAACCTACAAAGTGATGCCGGATGCCCAGCCGGTGCTCGTACTTAAAAAAGCTATCGAAGCTGACCTGCCGGCAGCCGAGGATAATATACAGCACAAGGCCGATGTTGCAGAACCTGTCCTAAGCCCGCCGACGGAGAAAAAGTAAAGTGCTTGTCCTGAGCGAGTCGAAGGAGAAAAAAACATTCGCTATATGTTGTTCCTGCCCCATGTTTTCATATACTGCCGATGATAAGAGCCAATACATCTTTGGATATCGAAGAAGTTTTATCTGCTGACGGGTTGATTGCGAAGTCGTTTAGCGGATATGAATTTCGGCCGCAGCAGCTGCAGTTGGCCTGTGCTGTTAAGAATGCCTTTGCGGAACGCCGGCATCTGGTTGCAGAGGCTGGAACGGGCATCGGAAAGAGCTTCGCCTATCTTGTCCCGGCAATAGAGCTGCTTCACCGCGAAAAAACAAAAGTCCTCATCAGTACCTTTACCATCACCCTCCAGGAGCAGTTAATCAATAAGGATATCCCCTTCCTGGCCCAGTCTCTGCCGCAGACCTTTACCGCAGTTCTGGCAAAGGGCAGAGGCAATTACCTCTGTATGCGTCGCCTTGAATTTGCGTTGCGCAGGCAGACGACGATGTTCGATGAGCTTGGCTCGACCCTCGCGGTAATAAGGCAATGGGCCAGGCAAACAGAAGACGGCTCACTGAGCGCTCTCCCGGTTCTACCGAAGAATCATGTTTGGGATGCCGTCAAAAGTGAGCACGGTAACTGCCGCGGCAGAAAATGTCCCCACTTCCAGCGTTGTTTCTACTGGCGAGCCAGACGGCGTTTGGACAACGCCGATATTATCGTGGCAAACCACGCCCTGATGTTTAGCGACCTCGTCCTCAAATTAGAGGGCGCATCGGTTTTGCCGGATTTTAAATACATCGTTGTTGATGAGGCCCACAATATCGAGCATGTCGCCGAGGACCATTTCGGCATAAATATCAGTAATTTCACAGTCAAATACCTCCTCGATGCACTTTACAATCCCAGAACCCATAAAGGCCTTCTGGCCTATATGAACGCACGCAAGGCCATTGATATAGTTGTCTTGATAACTAAAGAGGCTCGCAAATTCTTCAGTAACGTCAACAAATGGTACCAGCAGACGAAGGACGAAGTCGCCGGAAGATGTTATAAAAATTTCATCGAGGATAATATCTCTGGTCTCTTGAAAAACCTGCACGCCGAACTGGCTGCTCTGGCGAAAATAGATAAAGATATTGATGAAAAATTTGAGATTATGCGGCTTATCGACCGCTGCTCGGCCCTGACGCAGGATTTGAATTCCTTCTTGACCCAGCAGCAGGCCGATTTCGTCTATTGGGTTGAGCCGCCTGCCTCTGCCGCTGGTGCCACACGTTTGAGAAGTGCGCCGCTGAACGTCGGTCCGAATGTGAAAAGCTGTTTGTTTGATAAGTATGAATCGGTTATCCTGACCAGCGCCACCTTGTGCAGTGGCCCATATTCGTCGTGCGTTGTGCGTGATGCGTCGTGCGGAAAAACGACACAGTGTGACACACGCAATACACAATACGCAATGCGCAATACGAAACTGGGATTTGAATTCTTCACCAGTCGTATTAGCCTGGATGGTTTTAGGGCGCTCAAACTCGGCTCGCCGTTCGATTATGCTAAGCAGGTTACTCTCTATATCGAAAAGGACCTGCCGGATCCCAACGAGCCGGCTTTCGTTGAATCCGCAGCTCAGGCTGTCAGCAGATACGTACAAAAAACGCAAGGCAGGGCCTTCGTGCTTTTCACCAGCTACGAAATGCTCGAAGCAATCGCTCAAAAGTGCGCCGACTCTCTCGCCGAAAATGGTATCCGGCTGCTGCAGCAGGGTGCAGAGTTTGACAGGACCGCTCTTTTAAAAATTTTTAAGACCGAGGATAATTGTGTTTTGTTTGGCACTGACAGTTTCTGGCAGGGCGTTGATGTCCCCGGCCCGGCCCTTAGCAACGTCATTATCGTTCGCCTCCCCTTTGCCGTCCCCGACCAGCCGTTAATTGCCGGACGAATCGAGCAGATAAAGCAGCAGGGCGGCAATCCTTTTTATGACTATCAGTTGCCTTCCGCAATCCTGAAATTCAAGCAGGGTTTCGGCCGGCTGATTCGAAGCAAAACCGATACCGGCATTGTTGTTGTCCTCGATAGCAGGATAATCAACAAACCTTATGGCCCAAGATTCCTCGACGCAATTCCAGAGTGCAAAACCGAAATCGTTACCCGGCCTGCCGGAGGCAGGTAAATCCGTCTCCGCCAAAAGGCTTCGCCGCGACAAGATTGGCTTCGTTTGGGTTTGTTTGGCTTTGTTTTTGCATCTTCAAGAGGTCCGAATTATCGTCATATCTATTTGTAATATAAGGGGTTAAGTTTATTTTTGGCATTTCGAAAATTGGCTTTGTTTGACATAATTTAGTTCATTTTGATTGATTTTTCCGCTCGGCGCAAACGAAAAGCGGGGACAAATCCGAAGCTTTAGACGGATAATCCAAATTAACTAAACGAGATTTAAAAGATTACTTAACTTTAGCCGGATGGCATTAAGGTCACTCCAAATTTAAGATTTAAAACTTATTTCCTTTCAAGAGAAACTTTCTCTCTACAATTGGAGGAGCTTGCGCGTTTGACGCGAAAATTACGGGGTTTTCGGGGGTTCAGTTTTGGCTAAGTTGTTACAGTGTAAGGAATAGAAAGTTTTTTCGATAACCTTTATCAAATTCTAATCTTGTTTTGAGTGACTGAATTAATTACATGCTCATTGGACTGCGATGGTAAGGATTCAATGGGGGCGGATTCCAATCAGGATTTGGGAAAAAACTGTCACAAACGGAGCATTTCCAGCCTGACTGTGATTCTTGCAACTCTACCTTTTTGGAAGGTGTTGAATGGTAACATTTTGGGCAATATCTGAAACTTGATGTCTTAGAAATGAAAGTACCAGAACGTTGTTCGAATTGTAAATTATTGCTCTTCGGGTTGTTTTCTTGTCGGAGGTTTTCACAAACCTCATAGCCTTTTGCTGTAAGTGCCCAATAATCAAGTTCTTCACGCATCAGGCCCGTTTGAACAAACTTATTTAACATCTCACGATATATTTCTGTATCCCTGCCTGTAAACGCTGATAGCAGGTTAGAGTAAATCCTACCCTCTTGGTCGGCAATAGCTATAAGATATTTTATTTCCTCTTTTGTGAGATTGAGGTCGCTTTCCTGTTGGTTTGCTTGACTTGTTCTTATCGCCCATCGCCCCAAAGCACCTTTTACGGCTTCGTTTTGGTCAAAAGTCTCGAATGAGGAGAATATTTCTTGACCGCGACTTTTCTCAATCCTGCCGAGTTTCGTACTACTTATACGCTTTTGAAGGTATTCCACTGCTCTGTCGAACATATCTCGGGGCGTGTCCTTGATGTTGTACTTTATCTCGCGCTTGTACGCAACGCGGATAAGAGAATAGTCCATCTTCAGTTTAGCTTCTTTGCAATCCCATTCCTTAAATCTGTTGTATCTCTCAACTAGGTAATTAAGGTAGCCGTACATCCGAGCATCCTCTCCCACTGTACCTGGAATTATGATTGGCCGAGAAAACTTCTTGCCCTTCGGTATCTTAATATTGAGGTTGCCAGCAACGTGTATGTCTCTGCCAGCGGTAACATTTCCATTGCCAACCACTGAGATGCGGTCTTGGGGAGATTTCGATTTGGGAACAGAACCAACATCTGATCGCATCTTACTTACCCGCTTCCCTTCTAGCGTCGCCTGCATTTCAGCAAGGAATTTCGTCTTCGCTTTCTTAACGCTGAGCCCTACCAAGTCAATGTAAACAATGGGGCGCAGCAAACCATCCGGTTCACACTCGCATACACGAACTGGAATCAATGTCCGGTCTTCGTTTGTTGGATTCTTAGCAAACGCCGCCATCCATTCCGCCTCTGGAAAAGGTGCCGTCAGATAGTCAGGGGAAAGCACCAAAATGATTCGCCGTGCCTGTTCCAAAGCCGTATGTATTTCAGAAACGAAATTGGATCCCGCCACAAAATTGTTGGCCTGAAGAATTGTTGTAAAGTGGGCTCGGTCGAGCCAGTCGGCAATTCTCTGTGCGTACTTTTTATCTGTATTATTGTAGCTGATGAAAAAGTCTTTCATAACAAACCTCACACGGGTTTTCTTGCAATCTGTTCTTTCAGAATCTCCAGAACTGTCTGTCGTTAGTTTTCAAATTTTCTTGGTGTCTGTTTTAAGCTTTCTTGTCATTAATCAGTTTTGGTTTAGTCCAAATTCACGTGTTTTTAAGACGTTTTTCCAATGTACCTCTCTTGAAATAACATAATCTTCACTCGAATTTATATCGCAGACTTCCAGAAGAGAAAATTGGAAGTGTTCTGCATGATCCATTTTCTTTTTACGGAGCAGATCTCTAAGTTCCTTATTGCCTCCATGTCCATTTTTTGCGTAGGCTTTCCAGCGTTGCCAAATTCCATCACAGCCATAAGCGCTGCCAACATATATTTTTCCATCCGATGTATCGGTCACAAGGTATACACCTGCAACATTCGAAAGCGAAGACTTCCAAGAAGGATGGGATTCACGGACAACCGTCTTAAGCAGACGGTATGACAGTAAAACAGAATTATAGCCCGGAAAATCACCGATAGTCATACGCTGCTCACGCAGCCCAACCAGGACCAATTGGTCTTCATATTTAAGACCCTGTAAATAAGAGGCTCGGAATGTTTTCTGGAATTGGATGATGGCTTTTCCGGTAAGATGATCCAGCCCTTTGACCTCCTGCGTAGAATACATAAAATGGTTTTTACCCTTCCATTTATAGGGCTTAACACCTTTAACCTTATAGACGCCAACAAAAAGCCACTGATTGTTTCCAAGATGGATCAAAGAAAGAATGTGTTTGCACTGAAAAATTTTCTGGCCCTGATGCTCCTGCCATTGCTTGAACTTGCCATCGAAAAATGCTTCTAAGGGGGGCCAGTCCTTACCGGTAGCACAATGAATCTTGTAGTCATAAAGCTTGATGCCAGCCATAGAAATTATGTCGATAAATTTAATCATTGCAATAAATAACCCGGGGATTGATTAGAGGGGACGGTTTGTCAGCCGTAGGGGTTTTGGATTTATTTTTCTTTCCCATAGACAATAGTTTAAACCCTGCCGAATAATTTGCAAGAGGTAATCAAGATTGACAATGGTTCGATCCTGCCCGTGTAGTTTTGCCGCTTGATTTTGTCCCCTTTATGTCGTAAAATCTATGTTTACCACAACGAGGTAAGATATGCAGATAAAATTACGGTTTCTCGGCGCCGCTCAAAACGTTACCGGCTCCCGCCATGTCCTCGAAGCTAACGGCGTACGAATTCTCGTAGACTGCGGCCTTTATCAGGAACGGCACTTCAGAGAAAGAAACTGGGACCCTTTTCCCATACCGCCTGCCAGTATTAACGCCGTCCTCTTGACCCACGCCCATCTCGACCATTGCGGTTTTTTGCCGAAGCTCGTCAAGGAGGGTTTCAAAGGCAGGATATATTGCACCTCTGCCACCGCCGACCTCGCTCAGATTATTCTTTTAGATTCTGCCAAGATACAGGAAGAAGACGCCGAGCATAAACGCAAAAGGCACGCAAAACAGGGCCGAAAAGGCCCCCACGCCGATGTCCCCCTTTATACCACAGAGGACGCCCAGGCTTGTTTCCCCCTCTTCTCGCCGGTCGAATACAGAGAAGCTATGCCCCTTGGCGATGGCCTCGAAGCCACTTTCTATGATGCCGGCCACGTCCTCGGCTCTTCAATCATAAGGGCCAAAGTACGATGGAATGGTCAGGAAAGGATTATTTTATTTTCTGGTGACATCGGCAGACCCGATAGACCTATTCTTTGCGACCCCACCGTTTTTGACGCCGCCGACTATGTCCTCGTTGAGTCCACCTATGGTGACAGGCTCCACGATGAAGCAATGGACGTAAAAACAATAATCGGTGAAGTCATAAACTCGACGAAAAGGGCCGGCGGCAACATCATTGTCCCCAGCTTCGCCCTCGAACGTTCTCAGGAAATTTTGTATTACCTAAACGAATTAATTCTCGAAAAATCGATACCTCCACTGAAGATTTTCCTGGATAGTCCCATGGCTTCTAAAATTACAGAAGTTTTTCAGCGCCATTCCGATTTGTTTGATGAGCAGATGGCCAAATTTATTAAAAATTTCGGCTCGCCCTTTAATTTACCGCAGGTTGAAATGGCCGGGGATGCCGGCCAGTCAAAAGCAATTAACAATATAAAAGGGACCATTATGGTCATAGCCGGCTCCGGTATGTGCACCGGCGGCAGAATAAAATACCACCTCGCCAACAATATCGCCAGACCGCAAAGTTCCATAATGTTTGTCGGTTATCAGGCCGTCGGCACTCTTGGCAGACAAATCATCGACGGCGCAAAAAAAGTCCGAATACTCGGCCAGCAGTATCAGGTCAAAGCCAATATCGTCCAGGTGCACGGCTTCTCAGCGCACGCTGACAGATACGAGCTTCTCACTTGGCTCAAAGGTCTGCAAACGCCTCCTCGAATGGTTTTTGTCGTCCACGGCGAGACCAAAAGCGCACTTAACTTCGGCGATTACCTCCGTAAGCAAACCGGCTGGGAAGTATCTGTCCCTGCTTATCAGGATGAAGTTATCCTCAAGTAGTAGCGCTGCAGAAAATAGACATAATACGCGGTTCGAATACCTCTTCCGGTCTAAATCTCTTTTTTAAGTTTCTCAAGAAAATCTCGAATGTAACGTCTATAACAGTCGAAAACATCGCCGAAGACAAATCTCTGAGACACGGTTTGAACACTCACATTTATCCCAGTCTCTACTTCATCCAACACAATTATCATGTTCGTTCCCGCAAGCCACCAGTGCGGCTTTACATTCGCTCTGAACCGCCGTTTTTGTTCCAACTCCACGATTCTCGAATATGGGGGGTTCCTCACAAGGACCCGTCGAACGGCAGCAGAAACGTCACCAAGGTTTCCTCTCACTATCTCTTTGGCTTCTCTCTGTACTGTCATAAACTATCTCCAATATCGACTCAAATCAGCCTAACCTTCCGGTTCTGCCGCTACGACAGTAACCGGTGCGATTTGTTCCAGACCCTCTTTAAGCTTCTCCGCCTCTCCAACAACAATTATTACCAGCTTGTCCGGCTTTATCGTCTCTCTAACTAAGCGTTCGCAATCCGTCCGCTTGGCCTTCGCAATCCCGTCAAGCAGTCTTTCAAGGTAATCCTCACTCAAGTCTTGCGATTCAATCAGCCACAGGTCACCCGCAATCTGCTGCGGTGTCTCACGTCCCCTCACAAAGCTGCCGAGTATATACGACTGGCTGCTCTCAAGCTCGTCATTGCTCGGCCCATCGGCTTTCAGCCGCTTAATCTCTTCGAGGACTGCTCGAACTGTCTCTGCCGTTGACTCTGTCTTGCTGAAGGTGCCGACCTCAAATTCCCCCGCAAAATGCTCCGCTGTGTAACTGCCCCAGACCCCGTACGTCAACCCCTTCGCCACACGAATACTTTCATTCAGTCGGCTGTTGAATGCCCATCCGAAATAATTGCTCACTATTCGGCTCACAAAATATCCGTCGTCGTGTCGCGTAATCCCTCGCTGCCCGACGCGAATCTGGCTTTGTGTGCTTCCGGGCAGGCCCACCAGATATATATGTGTCTCTGCCGCTCCGGCTAACGGCGGCATTTTTATATCAGGTCGTTCTCCCGACGCCTTCCAGTCTCCAAACGTTTTCTTCGCTAATTCAAACGCCTTTTCTTCCCCGATATCTCCCGAAAATATCAGCGCCGCTGCATCAGGCCTTGCAAACTTGTTCCACCACCCCTTCAAGTCCTCAATCACCAGCGCATTAACGTCCTCAACCTCGCCAGTGGCCGTCCGCGAATACGGATGTTCGCCGTATAGTTTCCGCCGGAATTCCCGGTCAGCCACATACTCCGGCTCTGCCGATGAAACCGCCAGCGACGTAAGGACCTGCTTTCTCAGCTTCTCAAACTCCTCTTCAGGAAAGCTCGGCGTCAGTGCCACTTCACCGAGCAGCCCCATCGCCTGCTCGATATGCTCTGTCAAACAGCCGACATTGACCGTGCTCGTGTCCATCTCGCCCGCTCCTGAAAGGCTGATTGCGTATGTCTCAAGCTCATCAGCCAGCTCGCCCTCATTGTGTTTGCTTGTCCCCTTGACAAGCATCTGCATCGTCATCGCTGCCGTCCCCGGCTTACTTTCCGTCCACGCTCCCGACAAAAGCCCCAATTGAATACTCACAAACGGCACCTCATGGTTCGGCACCACAAGCACCTTCAGTCCGTTCTCTAATTTTTTGCTGCTGTACTTCGGCGTTATCTTCGCTGCCGAAATCTTCGCAAACGGTGCTTTCTTTGGCCAATCACCCTTGCGCTCAAGCCCGCCTCGTCCCGGCTTCGGTGCTGCCTTCTCCGGCTCCGCTGTAATTACACCTTCTTCCTCTTTCGCAGCCCCGCCCGCACTTGGCACGTGCCGGTCAACTTTAACTTCCAGCGTCCGCTCCTCCGTTAAGTACTCATTTGCCACACGCTGAATGTCCGCCGCTGTTACCTTTCGTATATCGTCCAGCCACCGGTTGACTTGCGAAACGTCCCCATAATCCACCGCCGCGCTGCCTAACATCTTCGCCTTGCTCTCAATCTCCAAACTTTCCGTCACCAGACCTCGAAGCATCTGGTTTTTCGCCTTCATCAGCTCTCGCTCGCTTACCGCCTCTGTCCTCAGCCGCGAAATATTCCTTTCGATAATCTCAAGGATACTGTTTGCATCCCCGCCCTCAGGTTGCATTGTTGCTTCTGCTAAAAGCAAACCGTCCTGTTCCAGTGACCATGTCTTTGCCTCCGCCTCCATCGCTAATTGTTTTTCTGCTACCAGCTCACGATATAATCTGCTGCTTGCCCCGCCTCCTAAAATCTCCGCTAAAAGGTCCACCGCAACGCTGTCTTTATTGTTGATTGGCACCGTCCGGTACACCACCCCGACAAGAGGCGCAGGTGCATTCTCTTCATTTAGTGTGACTATTCGCTTCCCTGCTGGTTCCGGCTCCTTAACCGTAACCTTCGCCGGCTCATTGTAGCGGGGCATCCATCCGAAATAGCGTCTTGCCAGTCGCTGCGCCTCCTCGTGCTTTACTGCCCCTACTATAATCAGCGTTGCATTGCTAGGCACATAATACCGCGTCCAGAAACCCCGCAGCTCCTGAACCGATGCCGCTCGAAGGTCTGGTATATTTCCTATCGGCAGCCAGTGATACGGATGGACCTTAAAAATCTCCGCCAGCATCTTCTCATACAATGTCCCGTAAGGCTGGTTCAGACCTATTCGGCGTTCTTCCTCGACTACCTTCCGTTCCGTATCGAACGACTTCTGGTCTATCTTCAGAAACGTCATTCGCTCCGCCTCCAGCCACAGTGCCAGCTCGAGCTGTTTCGCAGGCAGCGTCTCTTCATATACCGTCCTGTCAAATCCGGTATAGCCGTTTGTTACCCCGCCGACACGATGAATATAGGCAAAATGGTCTGTCGGCCCGAGCTTGTCCGTCCCCCGGAACATCATATGCTCGAACATATGGGCAAACCCGTGCCGCTCCGCCTGCTCGTCTTTCGACCCAACGTGGTACCAAACCTGCACCGCGACTATCGGGCACGAAAAATCCTCTAACGTTATCACTTCCAGCCCGTTCTCAAGCTTTGTACATCTGTAATCGAACCTCCCCGCTTCGGGCTGTGTCGTCTTTTCCAGACACCCCGCCCCGCCCAAAACCAGCGCCGCCAGAACCGCAAATACGACCCAAATTCTCTTACACTTAATCTTCCAGTTCATTCATATATTCCTTCTGTTATCTGTCTTCTCTCGTTTGTCTTCTACCCCCATTCTACCCGCAACTCGCAAATAGTAAATGACCTTGTCATCCCGACCGGAGCGCAGCGCAGTGGAGGGATCTGGCCATCGAGCTATAATCCCGCCTGTCTCACCTAACGCCTACTCTCGCGCATTCTTTCAAACCCAATCCTGAAAATCCGCGCAATCCGCGATTAATTTTACTTCGTGTCTTTTGTGGCTATTCCTTGTTTTGGATTTTATATATTTGATTATTTGGATTTGTTTAGAGTTTAGGATTTAGTATTTAGGATTTTCCCCCGTTTGACCTTACCCCGTTTATTGTACCACTATAGATTAGAGTATCCAGCGTTAATTAATCCTGTTTCCACAGG
>JBAPXT010000226.1:0-1658 GCA_049284355.1 Sedimentisphaerales bacterium | reverse complement strand
GTTACTTACTGTTTTCATTGTAGACAGAATCGTGCACTCCCGCATCGGCCGGGCTTTAATTGCCATCCGTGAGGATGAAGACCTGGCTAAAAGCACTGGTGTCAATACTTTTTGGTATAAAATGATCGCTTTTGTCATTGCCACCTTTTTTGCCGGAGTAACTGGTGCCGTGTTTGCAGCATATAATGGAATGGTTACCCCTACCAATTTTAACATTGTATTATTTTTCATGATCGTTGCCTCCTGTTTCCTGGGGGGGCTAGGCACAATGCTCGGACCGGTTATCGGGGCGATTATAGTCGTACTTTTACCAGAAGTTTTACGGGTTACCGGGCAATATTATTTGGTAATATTCGGGGTTTTTATTATTGTTGCAACAATATTTGCCCCAAATGGTGTCATGGGATTAGTAACGTCCCTACGTAAGAGATTAACTGCTGCCAGACGCCATAATGAAAAGGTTGTCGATTAGAGCATGAAAATTCTGGAAATTAAAAATTTAACCAAGCGTTTTGGCGGTCTGGTCGCTGTCAATAACATGAGTTTAGATATTGAACAGGGTATGCTTTTTGGGTTAATCGGTCCCAATGGGTCTGGAAAGTCAGTCTTTTTTAATACGATATCGGGGATTTATAAAGACGACGGCGGAGAGATTATCTTCAAAGGGGAGAGAATTAATGGTCTCCCTCCCCATGTGATTACAAAAAAAGGTATGGCCAGGACTTTTCAAAGCAGCAGGGCATTCGCCGAAATGAGTGCTCTAGAAAATGTGATGCTTGGTAGTCATTGCAGGACAATGTGTACAGTTTGGGGTGCAATAGCAAGACCGCGTGGCGTTCGTCAGGAAGCCAGAGAGACGGAGGAAAAGGCCGCAGGTATCCTTGAGTTTGTGGGGATGGGTAAGGCGAAGGATACACCGGCTAAAGACCTAACCCATGTCATGCGGAATCTTATTGGAATTGCTATTGCTTTGGCTACCGATCCAATATTACTTCTGTTAGATGAGCCGCTCGCCGGCATGAACCCCAGTGAGGTTGCCGATGCTATGGATCTGATAAAAAAAATACAAAACCGTGGGATTACTGTCTTATTGGTTGAACATCATATGAAAGCGATCATGGGTATATGCGACCGGATAGCAGTTTTAGATATGGGGAACAAGATTGCCGAGGGAACGCCTCAAGAGGTAAGTCAAAATAAAGAGGTTATCGAAGCCTACTTAGGAAGGGGACAAACTGCTTAAAATAAAAGATATCCATTCTTATTACGGAAGTCTTCAGGTTCTCAAGGGTGTATCACTGGAGATCGGTGATGGAGAACTGGTGACAGTAATTGGCGCAAACGGAGCAGGTAAAACCACTCTGTTCCTGACCATTTCCGGGTTTGTTCCCGCTACAAAGGGGACAATTGAGTATAATGGCAAGAACATCGTTGGCATGGACAGTGCGGATATTGTCAGACTTGGAATATGTCAGGTCCCGGAAGGGAGACAACTTTTTCCCATGATGACCGTCAAAGAAAATCTGGAAATGGGCGCGTATTTGCGTAAAGATAAAAAGACGATATCTCAAGATTTGGAGCAAATGTATCAGTTGTTCCCCCGACTCAAGGAGAGAACAAAGCAACAAGCCGGAACTCTGAGCGGGGGAGAGCAACAG
>JBAPXT010000225.1:0-2761 GCA_049284355.1 Sedimentisphaerales bacterium | reverse complement strand
GGTTGTTACCGCATTTTGTGGTTTATGGCTGGTATTTTACCCGCTACCCCTGGTCAGGCAAGAAATGGCATATTATACAGCATACGGAGTGCCGGGTTGTAATTCAACCCTTTGGCGAACGTCACCGCTTATAAATTGGATTAAAGTGCATCCATTAGATGGGCAGATTTTTAGTAATGAACCACATGCACTGGTTTTCTTGGCCGCTGCCAATGCTGAGATGGCGCCTGCCAGACGGTTTGGGATTGAGGACTTTAAAAAACAAATAGCATCGGGCAGGAAAAGTTATCTCGTCTGGTTTTACAGACATTGGCGCACCTACTTATACAATCTTGAAGAGCTAAATTCGATGGTTAAACTTAAACCGGTGGCCCAATTTCCCGATGGGGTTGTTTACGAAATCCAATAACCCCTTGTCGTACAATACCTTAAGGTAATTCTCCATACCATTCCCCCTCTCCCGTGTAAATATCTGAGCTTTTTATTGACAGGAACCGATTGATAAGCTACTATATTATAGGACATTTATTCGTAAAAAGAAGAGGCAGGAGAAGGGATGTCATTCCTTTCACAGATTCACTCTCTACAACGCACTTGGTGCGGAGGAAGTCTCTCTAAACTCACAAAATACCCATCCGGAAAAGAAAAGGCACAGGGTCTTTCAAAAAGGCACAACAAGCGTTCTGTTATGCCATAAATATTTTAAAAGAAGAGTTTAGGAGAAACAAAAATGAAAAAGCTGATTTTTACTGTTTTGGTAATGGCTGTCTTGACAGCCACCGCAGATGCAGACCCTATCTCACATTGGAAGTTGGATGAAACCATAGGCAATACAACGAGCGATTCAGCCGATGGCAATCCCGGTACCGTCTACGGTGCCCAGTGGACCACCGGCAGGGTCGGCGGCGCCTTAAGCTTTGATGGTGTAAATGACTATGTCGATGTCGGAGATAAAGACAACCTCGATTTTGGCGCTACCGCCAGTTTCTCAATCGCAGCTTGGGTAAACAGTAATATAGACACTTACGTCGATACAGCAATTGTGGACAAAAAACGGATTGATGCCGGAGGATACAGTCGTGAAGGTTACACCTTTAAGATTTATATGGATACTCTATATTTCGGCATTGAAGACACAAGTAGCAATGTCGTGGTTACAGCAGGCAACACTCCTATTAGGGATAATAAATGGCACCACGTTGCTGCCGTCAGAGATACGGCACAGGACAAGCTCTATATATACTTGGACGGCGTTCTTGATGCCGCTCCCGTCGTTGACACCACGATCGGGACATTAGCAACAAGCAGGAGTTTCAGGATAGGATACGCACAATACTACCCCATTTTCTTCGATGGTATGATTGACGATGTGAGGGTTTACAACCACGCGCTGTCACAGAACGAGATTGTAGCTATAATGCCTGAGCCTGCGACGCTTTTATTGCTCGGCCTGGGCGCCATTATGCTGAAAACCAGCAGACGTTGACAGTTTTGAGTTGTCTAGACAAGAAACAGGAATCGAGCCCGCCGTAGGCAGACCATAGACACATTTCGCCTTCGGCTCGACACCGAGTTACAGGTGATAAGTAACAAGTATGCTGTCTGCTAAACGCTGTTTTTTGACGCGGAGAATCTGCTGCAAAGATTTTCCACCTCTCGCCTGACCCCACTCTTGAGCTTTTCATCTATCTGGTATTGCCTCTGGCCTGATATGTTCACACCCCTCAGTACCTTATCCATCATCGCTGATATGTCATCCATCTCTTTTTCGCCCATCCCTCTCCTGGTAACAATGGGCGTCCCCAGCCTTATACCGCTGCCGATGGTGGCCGGCTTTTGGTCATACGGCAGCCGGTAGAAATCAACCACAATGCCGCATTCTTCAAGGCACCTCTGCGCAACCACGCCCGACAGACCTTCACGAAGGTTCGCCACATTCACCAGTACCATATGGTTGTCGGTCCCGCCGGTCAAAATGTCATATCCCATCTCTGCCAGATTACCTGCCAGCCTCTTTGCGTTTTTTATAATATTGAACTGCCGTTTTTTGTACTCTTCGCCGAGCGTCTCTTTGAAAAAGACCGCCTTGGCGGCTATGTTGTTCAGATATGGTGTCCCCTGCACGCCTGGAAATGTCGTATTTTCGATATGTTTCCACAGAGGTATATCTTTTCCCTGCACTTTTATCTTTTTGTCATAGTCCCCACCCATTAGTATAAGACCGCCTCTCGGCCCTCCCGGCTTATATGTGCTTGTCGTTGTAAAATGCGCATAATCCACCGATGACGGATGGGCGCCGGCCATCACCAATCCCGATATGTGTGAGATATCCGCAAGAAGATATGCTCCCACTTCGTCCGCAATCTCTCTGAACCTTCTGAAATCTATCGTCCTCGGATAGGCAGAGGCGCCGCATATAATCAGTTTGGGTTTTGCTTTTACCGCCCTGTCCCTGATAGCGTCATAATCCAGAAGAAAGGTTCTCTCATCGATGTAGTAATTCTCCACATCAAAAAACTTACCCGTGAAGGAAACCGCATCTCCGTGCGAATAATGTCCCCCCTGGCCCGACCCGAGACTTAATATCTTATCACCCTCTTCCATCGCTGCGGTAATGACAATGTGGTTGGCGCCGGTGCCGGAATGAGGCTGTACATTTGCATATCGCGAGCCGAACGCCTCTTTGGCCCTGGCAACTGCAAGTCTCTCCACATCGTCAACAGCTTCACAGCCCCCGTGAAACCTGGCCCCCGGAAAACCC
>JBAPXT010000224.1:0-2957 GCA_049284355.1 Sedimentisphaerales bacterium | reverse complement strand
GGTTAAGTCAGCGAACGGCAGAATTCCCCGAAAGCCCGATGCTCCAAAATTCTTAAACCATACGCTCCTGGAAAAACTCTATGAAGATAGCAAATAAAATAAGTCTTTCTTTTCTTGCCGTTACTTTAATTCTTGTTGGCACTGCTGGAGCTATTGTCTATATAATTGTGAAAGATAATTTGCAGAAGTCTATATATAACAATTTAGCTACGGCGGTCGCCTCGCGGGCCAATCATATAGAAACCTATCTCGAAATGCTGGAAATGTCTGTCGGACAGTTATCTAAAAGCACGATTCTGGAGAATCTTTTGGAAATAAAAGACAAAGAAGATTCCCGGCGGAACGAAGCCTTCCAGCAGGCTATGCGCAGGCTCAAGCGAACAAAAGAGGTTAATCCTTCGATATTTGAATTTTTGCTGCTGGATGCGACAGGAAAAGTGATAGCCTCCAACAACGAAAGCAACATTGGAGCAGATAAATCCACGGATGCTTTTTTTCTCGGCGGGCAGAAAGAGGCCTTCATCAAGGATGTATATTATTCCCAGTCAGTTAAAGAACCTTTAATAGCCGTATCCGCGCCATTTTTAGACAGCAATACCGGGGAATTATTGGGCGTGATTGTGGCAAGGGTAAGATTAAATGAGTTAAATAGTATCGTTAAGGATAGAACCGGTCTGGGTGAGACCGGCGAGATATATATCGTCAATAAGTACGGGTTTATGATTACTCCATCCAGATTCACTGAAGATGCGGTTTTAAAACAGAGGGTGGATACTGAGAATGTAAGGAGGGTCCGGTTCCATAAAGGCAGGGAACACGTATTGTCCGAAGATGAAATGGCGCATGTTTTTCCTGATTATCGCGGTTTGCAGGTTCTGGGGTCACATACATTCATACCCCGGATGCAGTGGGCGGTTTTAGCCGAGATAAATGCAAAAGAAGCATTTGCGCCTTTGGCTGAACTGCGACTGGTTATTTTCTTTATTTTATTTACAGCGGTCAACACCGCCTGGTTATTAGGTATATATATTGCCAGATTTATTTCTGAGCCGCTTCATAGGCTGCATAAGGGGACCGAAATAATCGGCAACGGCAATTTAGATTACAAGGTAGGCACTGATGCAAAAGATGAGGTGGGACAACTTTCCCGCGCATTTGATGCAATGACGGAGAATTTAAAAAACACAACAACCTCTATTGAAAGTCTCAATAAAGAAGTTGCCGAACGCAAACGGGTAGAGGGGGAACTGCGGGAAAGTGAGGCGAAGTACCACGGCCTCTTCGAAAGCTCCCATGACGCCATCATGATTCTTGAACCTCCTTTATGGAATTTCACCTCCGGCAATCCGGCCACAATAAAGCTGTTCGGCTGCAAAGATGAAAAAGAATTTCTCTCTTTGACACCTGCAGATTCGTCTCCAGAATATCAGCCTGATGGTACGGCTTCTTCCGTAAAGGCACAGGAAATGATAAAGACAGCAATGGAAAAAGGAAATCATTTCTTCGAGTGGATGCATAAGCGTATGGACAAAACAGAGTTTCCTGCTACAGTTTTATTGACGAGGACTGAAATCAAAGGCAAAAAAGTGTTACAAGCCACTGTTCGAGACATTACCGAGAGCAAGAAAGCTGAGAAAGAGATGAAAGAGGCAGTTGAAATGAAGGTGAAGTTCGTCTCTACCGCTTCTCATGAACTGCGAACGCCTTTAACAGCTATAAAACAGGGTATAAATCTGGTACATAGCGAAACGACTGGTCCGCTCAATGATAACCAAAAGGAATTTCTTGGTATCGCAAAAAACAATGTAGACCGACTTGCCAGATTAATAAACGATGTTTTAGACTTACAGAAAATCACAGCTGGAAGAATGGCCTTTGATATGAAACCAGCCAGCATAAACGAAGCTGTTACTTTGGTTGAAGAAACAATGAGACCGCTTGCAAAAGAAAAGGGATTAGAGCTTATAATCGAACTTGACCAAGCCATCCCGGCCGTGAATTTTGATAAGGACAAAATCATCCAGGTGCTGACCAATCTTATTAACAATGCTATTAAGTTCACTGAAACAGGCGGCATAAAGGTTACTACTTCTCGGAACGATAATAATATTATTACATCCGTTAAGGACTCCGGATGCGGAATCAAACAGGAAGACATACCAAGACTGTTTCAGGAATTTGAGCAATTAGCTACGGCAGATAGCGAGAGAACAACAGGCGGAACAGGTTTAGGGCTTGCAATTTCCAAAAAAATCATAGAAAACCACGGCGGCAAAATATGGGCCGAATCGGATTATGGAAAAGGAACAACTTTTTATTTTGAATTACCTATGGAGGCAATACCATGTCAGATAGAATCTTAGTTATTGATGACGAAAAGGATATTTTAAGAATCGTTGCCTTTACTCTGCAAAACTGGGGCTATGAAGTCATAACTGCCAACAACGGTCAGGAAGGATTGAATAAGATATCGGCTGAAAAACCAGACCTTATCTTGCTTGATGCCGGTATGCCCGTAATGAATGGTTTTCAAATGCTCGAACAAGTACGCAACAATCCCGACTGGCAGGATATCCCAGTGATAATGCTGACTGCCCATTCAGACCCCAAAACCATAGAGAACGCTCTTGCATACGGCATCGTGGACTATATTACTAAGCCGTTTGACCCGATGGAATTGAGGGAAAGAATCGAAAAAGCGCTGAGTCCTTCGAAGTCGTAAATCCAAGGAAGCAAAATGGCAGCGGCTGCTATGAGGTCAACCGCCAAAGCGAAGAAAGTAGAACGAGAGAAATTTACCGCTCCATAACGAGGAAATTGCATCAAATGGGATTAGGCGAAACATATTGCCTCCATAATTGAAAGAAAATCATCTTACCGCGTATCCAATTTTCTACTCTAAACAGGCCGCGAACCCAACTCGGTAACGGTTTCAATCCGCATCCAAAACTTGTTAA
>JBAPXT010000223.1:0-5659 GCA_049284355.1 Sedimentisphaerales bacterium | reverse complement strand
GGAAACAGCAGGCCCAAAAGGAGAAAGAAAAACTAGCTGAACAGGAAAATGACCAGAAGGAAAAGCCGCAGGGGGACAAGTCTCGTCGCGGGCCTTTGCCGAAGGGCGATTTTGCCGCGCTGATAAGTATGCTTGTCACTCAGGCATTGTTTGCCTTAGGCCTGCTGCAGGTTGAGGGACAGGAGGAGAAAGAGCCGGATTTGGAACTTGCCAAGTACAGTATCGATATGCTCGAAACAATTGAAGAGAAAACAAAAGGCAACCTGACTAAAGAGGAACAAAAGGTCCTTGAAAATACTCTCAGTCAGGTTCGTATGGCCTACGTCAAATTGTCCGGGTGAGACTGCTTATGAAACGAACCAACTATGTTCACGGATACTCAGTACGCGAGGCCAGAAGACTTGAAGACCAGGCGAATACTCTGGCTGAACTGCTTCATGGAGACATAATTTATCCGCCCGGCAGCAGAGTGCTCGAAGCAGGCTGCGGCGTTGGCGCGAAAACTGTAAGTCTGGCAGCTAATAGTCCTGCGGCGACGTTCTTGGGTATAGACATCTCGGCCGAATCACTCAAAAAGGCACGCCAACGAACTGGCAGCAAAGGCCTGACAAATGTGGAGTTCCAGCAAGCCGATGTTTTTGATATGCCTTTTGCCGAGGAGAGCTTTGACCATATATTCGTTTGTTTTCTTCTCGAACATCTCGAAGCTCCCGCTGAAGCACTAATCAGACTGAAAAAAGCATTGCGCACCGGCGGGACGCTGACGGTGATTGAAGGCGACCACGGCTCAGCTTATTTCCACCCCGACAGCGAATACGCAAAACGTGCCATCCAGTGCTTAATTGACCTGCAGGCCAAAGCAAAAGGCAATTCTTTAATAGGTCGGCAGTTATATCCGCTGCTCAAAGGATGCGGCTTCAAGGACGTTCGAGTAACGCCGAAAGTTGTCTATGCCGATTCAAGCAGGCCGGAAATGGTGGAAGGCTTCACCCGAAACACCTTTACCGCCATGGTCGAAGGAGTCGGGGAACAAGCTCTTCGTTCGGGAATGATTGATGAAAAAAGCTGGGAGAAAGGTATAGCTGATTTGTACCGAACGTCAGAAAGTGACGGCGTATTTAACTACACATTCTTTAAGGCAGTAGGAGTAAAATAACCTGGCGAATATACTCGACAAAATAATAGAGGATAAAAGGGCCGAGGTTGAGTTCCGTCGGTCGCAGAGAAGTTCGGAGCAGCTTAAGGCGGAGATTGTTTCAATGCCCCGGTGCCGCAATTTTTACAAAGCCGTTACAAAACACGGCAACCGGGGGCTGAACGTTATTGCAGAGGTCAAGAAGGCGTCACCATCGGCGGGGGTCATTCGTGAGGATTTTGACGCAGTGGCGATTGCGCAGGCCTACCAGAAGTGCGGAGCCGACGCAATTAGCGTTCTTACCGATGAAAAGTATTTTCAAGGCAAGCTCGAATATATAAATCAAATCAAGGAAGCGGTGGAATTGCCGATTTTGCGCAAAGATTTTATTGTCGATACGTGGCAGGTGTACGAATCCCGCGCTGCCGGTGCCGATGCGATACTGCTGATAGCTGAGGTGTTAACGCCTGCCAAGCTGATGGATTTTATGATAACGGCGGCCGAGATGACGTTAACAGTCCTGCTGGAAGTGCACGAGGCCGATACGCTGCTGGCGGTCCGCAGCCTTATAGGTTTCCCCAAGAAAGGATACAGCGTCCTTGGCATCAACAATCGAAACCTTGCTACAATGAGAGTGGATTTGAAGACGACCAGTCGATTGGCGGAGCTTGTCGATAACAAAATGGAGCTTGTGGCTGAAAGCGGGATAAAATCCCGTGCCGACGTTGAAAAGCTGAACTCCATCGGTATAGGCGCCGTGCTGGTCGGCCAGGTGCTTTGTGAAAGCGACGATATAGAGAAAAAATTCGAAGAGCTTTTCGGCTGAAAAACTTTTTGTTGGGCCAAATAGAGTGAGGTTAAAGTTATGAATATATTTCTTTATATTCTGCTGGGAGTGGTTGCGGGGATTTTTAGCGGGCTGATAGGCATAGGCGGAGGAATAATTATTGTCCCTGCGCTGGTGCTTTTGTTTGGCATATCACAACATAGTGCACAGGGGACGACGCTGGCTCTAATGGTTCCGCCAATCGGCCTGCTCGCTGCGTGGGCGTATTATAAACAGGGATTTGTTGACCTGAAAATTGCGGCCTTTGTATGCCTGGGATTCTTTATCGGCGGCCTGCTTGGCGCTAAATTTGCCCTTGGTATTCCTGAAACGATTTTGAAAAAGATTTTTGGGGCGGTGCTGCTTCTTGTTTCGCTGAAGATGATTTTCGGCAAGTAGAGTCAATCTTAATGTAAAAGTCATTCTGAAAGGGTAAAATCAGGGTTGCCAGTGAAGATTGTTGAAATCTTCCGTTTTTACAAATTCAACACGGCCGTCACCAAAAACCATCAGGCTGCCTCGACCATAATGCCACCACGTTGATATATCATTGGGGCCTCCGACATTACCTTTGTCGTGCGGAATGTTTGATTCAAAAACTACCACAACATTATCAGAAATCTGCGATAGTTTTTTGTTCAACAGGTTCGAGTTCAATACAAAGTTGCTGTTTACTAAAGAGTTTATATGGTCTGTTAGATTCCGTTCTAAGAGTCGTTCGGTAAAGACCAGGTCTTTGTTGTTTTTCAATTGATTCAATTGAAGTCCGAATATTCTTAAGGCATCACCTCTGGCCATAGTGTGCGCAACACAACGTGTTGTGTCAGGTTCTGGTTTGAGTTTAAGTATATCGTTCCTGAAATAAAACCTGCCATTAAAAAAACTTGCTACTGCAATTACGACAGCAATAACCGTTATAAAAATATTTATGGGTTCATCTATCTTAATGAGAGATATGATGAAACATATTGGAATAAGGATAGGGAGCAGGAGGAAAAATCCCATTCCACCCCAAAAGGACCAAAGAAATATTTCCCCCGAAGTAGTTTCCAAGCCACCGGAATTGACATTAATATAAAGCGAAATGACTTCGACTGCCTGCAAAAGGACAAAAAGAACAACGGCTACTACTAAAATCTTGACACATAAACATATCTGCTGCCAAACAGAGCCGATGTATTTGACAAAACGATTTCCCACTTTCAAACCAGTCTCTTTATTTATTTTGGGTTTTCTGGATTTTTGCCCATTCGTCGCGGAGAGTAACCGTGCGATTGAATACGAGTTTTCCGGGAGAGCTATCGGGGTCGATGCAGAAATAGCCAAGCCGCTCAAACTGGAAACGAGATAACGGCTTCGCATCTGCCAGAGACGGTTCGACGCGGCAGTTCTTCATCGCCTGCAGCGAATTCGGATTTAAGTGAGCGGTGAAATCCTGACCTTCGGGCACATCATCCGGATTTTCCTTTGTGAACAGGTTTTCATACGGCCGAACTTCCGCCGGCAAAGCGTGGGCAGCAGAGACCCAGTGCAGTGTGGATTTGACCTTTCGGCCATCGGGGGCGTCGCCGCCCCGTGTGGCAGGGTCGTATGTGCAGTGCAGTTCGATTACATTGCCATTTTTATCCTTGACGGCATTTGTGCAGGTAACGAAATATGCGTATCGCAACCGAACCTCTCGGCCGGGGGCCAAGCGGTAGAACTTTTTCGGCGGGTTCTCCATAAAGTCTTCCTGCTCGATATATAACTCTCGCGAGAAGGGAACCTTGCGTGAGCCGACGGCCGGGTCTTCGGGATTATTGACCGCATCCATTTCTTCGACCTTACCCTGCGGGAAATTGTCAATGATTACTTTAAGCGGTCGGAGCACGGCCATCACACGTGGAGAAGTTTTGTTCAAATCCTCGCGAAGGCAGTGTTCCAGCAGAGCCATATCGATAGTGCTGTTGAATTTGTTGACGCCAATCACAGCGCAGAAGTTACGAATTGCCTCCGGCGAATAGCCGCGTCTTCTCATTCCTGAAATTGTCGGCATCCTGGGATCGTTCCAGCCGCCGACTTTGCCCTGCTGCACTAATTGCAGCAGTTTTCGCTTGCTCATCACGGTGTAGGTTAAATTCAGCCGGGCAAATTCAATCTGCTGCGGATGATAAATACCGAGCGCATCGAGATACCAGTCGTATAAAGGCCTGTGATTTTCAAACTCCAGCGTGCAAATCGAATGGGTGATTTTCTCAATTGAATCTTCAAGCCCGTGGGCCCAGTCATACATCGGATAAATGCACCAGATATCTCCCGTGCGATGATGGCTGGCGTGCAAAATCCTATACATAATCGGGTCTCGCATATTCAAATTAGGATGCGCCATATCTATTTTTGCACGCAGCGTCTTTGCTCCATCCGGGAATTCCCCCGCGTGCATCCGCGTAAACAAATCGAGGTTCTCCTTAATACTCCTGTCTCGATACGGACTATTTTTGCCGGGTCTTGTTAGTGTACCGCGGTATTGCGTAACCTCATCAGCAGTCAAATCACAGACGTACGCCTTGCCCTTTTTGACAAGCTCGGTCGCCCATTGGTGCATCTGCTCGAAATAATCAGAAGCAAAGAAGAGGCGGTCCTCCCAGTCCCAGCCGAGCCAGCGGACATCTTCGATAATCGAATCGACGTATTCCTGCTCTTCTTTTTCGGGGTTTGTATCATCGAATCGCAGATTGCATTTGCCGCTGAATTCCTTTGCGATGCCGAAATTCAGACAGATACTTTTTGCGTGCCCGATGTGCAGGTAGCCGTTCGGCTCGGGCGGAAACCGCGTATTAACCCGCCCGTCCCATTTGTTCGTCTTCAGGTCCTCAGTGACAATCGCTCGAATAAAATCGGGCCTGGTTGTCGAATCGTTTGTGTTCATATCAGCAGTGCCTTTAGCATTTTTCAGCGTTGTGTTAAATTTAGCAGATTATAGTCGTCCCGAGCGAAATTGACAGGGGAAATTCGTCAAACTGCTTCCTTGTATATGCAAATCTGCTGGCCAGCCATATGTTCTTGACAATAGTCCCGATATAGCTTAATCTCTCGTCGTTTTCCTGTGTTTTTCGATAGTTTTTGAGGTTTATAATGGTAGTAACCCGATTTGCGCCTTCGCCGACCGGTTATCTGCACGTAGGCGGAGCCAGAACAGCCCTTTTTAACTGGCTTCTTGCCCGGCGGATGGGCGGCAGATTCATACTTCGCATCGAAGATACTGACCTCAAACGCAACACGCCGACGGCCACCCGGCAAGTGATAGACGATCTTCGCTGGCTGGGCATAGAATGGGACGAAGGGCCGGAAGTCGGCGGCCCGAACGGGCCTTATCTGCAATCGCAGAGAATGGACATCTACGACAAATACATAAGAAAACTGCTCGAAGAGAAAAAGGCCTATTACTGCTTTGACACAACCGAAGAACTCGATAAGCTTCGAAAAAAAGCCGAGGCCCAAAAGAAAGGTTTCGTATATTCCCGTCCCGAGAAATTCCCCGACGAACAGGAAGTCAAGGATGCCCGCGCCGCCGGTGAGTCTGTAACTGTGCGATTTGCCGTTCCGCAGGACAAAGCCCTTGTCGTCGAGGACATTGTGCGGGGCGAGGTCACCTTTGCAGCCGGTGAAATGGCCGATTTTATCATACAGAAAAGCGACGGATTTCCGACGTATAACTT
>JBAPXT010000222.1:0-4005 GCA_049284355.1 Sedimentisphaerales bacterium | reverse complement strand
ATCCAGGGCTTTATATAAGGGTTGACCTAAGCAATCTTATAAATTCAATCATATTGGCTCCACACGCTACAAAGTGGTTCGAAATGCTAATAAGGCGAATAGCTGAATTAGCAAAGTTAAATGCCTTAGTGGAAAGATCACAAATTGAAAATGTCTAACAACAGCATAAACCTCGGAAATCTGTGGACAGGATAGATATTTATTTGCGTCAGGGATGTAGCCGCCTATGATGGTTGAGGTATGCGAAAAACAGTGATTTGCGTGGAGTTTGAATGAATGCGTTTGACAAATCTGGTAGTGGCGGACAGCCGCCGCTGATATCAAACTCGACAAGACTATAGAGGTGGTTCGAAATTGATTAAAAAAAGCCAAAATGAAATGACGGTAAATGCATCGGCTGCCATAGTGCTGCTGAGCGCTCTGAGCCTATCTTGCCTGGGCTGCACAGCGGGCGTCCGTCCGGCCGGAAATCTCAAACCCGTCGAGCTTCGCTGCGAATATACCCAAAATCCCCTCGGCGTCGATATGCCGCACCCTCGCCTTTTCTGGAAGCTCGAAAGCGCAACGAGAGGCCAGCAACAAAGCAGCTTTCAAATCCTCGTTGCCTCTTCGCTCGAAAACCTGAATAAAAACAAAGGCGACTTGTGGAATACCGGTATAATCTCTTCTGATGAAACATCCCATATTTTTTATGACGGCCTTCCTCTGAAATCTTCTCAGCAGGTGTTCTGGAAGGTTCGTGTCTGGGACAAGGATGTCAATCCGTCGCCCTGGAGTAAACCCGCATCCTGGATAATGGGGCTGCTTAACGAAGATGACTGGAACGCCCGATGGATAACTTCATCAACCACAGGTCAAAGCCTTTTGCTGCGAAGGGAATTCACAGTCAAAACAAACCTCAAACTCGCCGTTGCGCACGTCTGCGGCCTCGGCCAATACGAACTGTCCCTTAACGGCAGAAAAGCAAGCGATGACATTCTTGCCCCGGGCTGGACCAAATACGACAAAACCTGCCTCTATAACACTTACGATATCACCAAACTCCTGTGCCGGGGCCGAAACGTCGTGGGACTGCTGCTGGGTAATGGGATGTATAACGTCAAAGGCGGTCGCTACACCAAATTCACCGGCTCCTTCGGTCCCTTAAAGGCAATATGCCACATCCGGCTTGAATATGCCGATGGTTCAATCGAGACCGTCTGCACGGATGGACAGTGGCGCGTCACAGAAGGCCCCATTACTTTTTGCTGCGCTTATGGCGGCGAAGACTATGATGCCCGGCTCCAACCGGCCGGCTGGGACAAGCTGGACTACAATGACTCTATATGGCAACCCGCAAAAAGCGTCGATGGCCCCGGCGGAAAACTCAATGGGCTTAGCGTCTCTGCACTTGCGATACGAACCTTTGACGTGCTTAAACCGGTTCACATCACCCGTCTTAACCCGAATACAACCGTATACGACCTCGGCCAGAACGCCGCCATTATTCCTCGCCTGACAGTAACGGGAGAGGCAGGTTCAATCGTAAAAATCATCCCCGCCGAGCTGCTAAGGCGGGATGGTTCCGTTGACCGCTACTCCTGTGCCGGCGGAGGCGTCCCGGCTTTCTGGCAATATACTCTCGACGGCTCCGGCGTCCAAAACTGGTTTCCTAAATTCTTCTACCACGGCTGTCGTTATCTGCAGGTCGTATGTAAACCGGCCGATACCGGCGGCAAACTACCTGTAGTTAAGTCACTCGAAGGCATCGTCATCCAGTCGGCCTCTCCGCCGGCAGGACGGTTCGCCTGCTCAAATGAACTGTTCAATCGCATTCACACACTCGTCCGCTGGGCGCAGCGCAGCAATATGATGAGCGTTATGACCGACTGCCCGCACCGCGAACGGCTCGGCTGGCTCGAAGAACTGCACCTGAACGGCCCATCGCTTCGATATGAGTTCGATATGGCGCGCCTGTTTACAAAGGCAATGAATGATATGGCCGATTCCCAGCTGGACACCGGCCTTATTCCTGACATCGCTCCTGAATATGTCGTCTTCGAAGACGGCTTCCGGGATTCGCCTGAATGGGGCAGCGCCTTTGTGCTTGTACCCTGGCAACAATATCTCTGGACCGGAGATTTGGAGCTTCTTAATCGTCATTACGAAGGTATGAAACGCTACGTTGCTTATCTTGGCGCTCGTGCCAACGACCACATCGTCTCTCACGGCCTGGGCGACTGGTATGACATCGGTCCGGGACCATTGGGCCAGGCACAACTGACTCCCATCGCCCTGACGGCGACGGCGTTTTATTACTACGACGCCTGGGTCCTTGCACAAACCGCCGATATGCTGGGCAAAACTAACGACGCAAAGCAATTTCAGACCCTCGCCGAGCAGATTCGTGATGCCTTCAACCGCAAGTTCTTTGACCCCAACACCGGCCAATATTTCACAGGCTCCCAAACCGCTAATGCCATCCCGCTGGTTATGAACCTCGTTCAACCAGAAAACCGTGACAATGTCCTTAATGCCCTCGTGCAGGATGTGCAGCGGCGCGGCAATGCAAACACAGCAGGCGACGTCGGCTATCGTTATATGCTTCGTGCTCTGGCCGATGCCGGACGGTCTGACGTTGTCTTCGCTATGAACAATCAATCCGACAAACCAGGTTATGGCTACCAGTTAAAAATGGGCGCTACCAGCCTTACCGAGGCATGGAACGCCGAACGCGGCTCATCACAGAATCATTTTATGCTCGGTCAGATTATTGAATGGTTTTACCAGGACCTTGCCGGCATTGCCCCCGACCCGACAGGCCCGGGTTTCAGGAAGATTATCATTCGCCCTCAGCCGGTTGGCAATCTGACCTGGGTAAAAGCCGCCTACGACTCCATTTATGGGCCGATTACCTCCGACTGGAACCTGGCGAATGAAACCTTTACACTTAAGCTGGCTATTCCCCCCAATACCACCGCCACTGTTTTTGTTCCGGCAAAACCGACTGCAGAAGTAACCGAAAGCGGTGTCTCTGCACAAAACAGTCCGGGCGTGAAGTTCATCAGACAAGAAAATGACCGGATGATATACTGCGTTGGCTCCGGCCGATACGAGTTTCGCTCTCGCTTTTAAGCCCTTTGGGCTATAAAATGGATACGATAAACTCTCGTGTTTAACTTTGGGACTTTTTGAAATCCGGGATTATTTTAATTCGAGGAAGATTTTGATATTATTGCGGAATCAAAAGGGTTGGCGCGTATAAGATTAAGCGAAGGAACCGAACCGAAGGCAGGGGCAGGATGCCGCCACGGCAGTCGAGACCGAATCAACGTTGGTTGACCAGCCAAAAGGCAGGAAAATCGAATCCGCCTTCGCAACCGCTTCCACCTTCGCTAAAGCTATGGTGGACAAGACGGCGAACAGGTCTGACGATAAATGCTAAAAATCGGCAATATAATTCTTGATGTTCCCTTTTTTCAGGCGTCGCTTAGCGGATACAGCGATTACGCTATGCGGGCAATTGCGCGCGACTTCGGAGCGCCTCTTGTCTTCGCCGGGGCGATGCTGGCAAAAAGCGTCATCCATCCGAAGGTCTTTAATAACCCATCTTTTAAACCAGGCGATGATGAACATCCGATAGGAGCCCAACTTTTAGGCGAGGACCCCGAAATAATGGCAAAGGCCGCCACGGTAGTACGGAAGGCGGGTTACGATTTAATAGACCTGAATTTTGCCTGTCCTGCGCCCAAAGTTATTCGCCGAAAGCGAGGTGGATTTCTTCTCAATGAACCCGACAAAGTAATAGAAATCTATAATGCCGTGAGGGGAGCCGTTGATTGTCCGGTAACTATGAAATTACGGACGAGTTTCGATAATCAGTCCTATGATAATTTCTGGGACATCAGCACCAGGGCCGCGGTTGGAAAGGTCGATGCGTTAATTGTGCATCCCCGTGCTGTCTGCCAGAGATTTACCGGTTCGGCAGACTGGCAGTTTTTGTCGGAGGTTAAAAAACGATTTCCC
>JBAPXT010000221.1:0-3806 GCA_049284355.1 Sedimentisphaerales bacterium | reverse complement strand
GTGTGCCTCGGCTAAATCTGGATTGATTCTTATGGCCTGCTTAAAAGATTCCATCGCCTCCTGCCAGCGGCCAAGTTGGCCGTAACAATAACCAATGTGAAACCACGCATTTGAATCTTGCGGGTTCTTTTCTTTTGCCTTTTGAAAGTATGCAAGTGCGGCAGACCAGTTTTCTTGCCATAGTTCCTTTAATCCTTTCTGATAAAATAATTGAGCATTGTTTGAATCGGCGGTCAGCGCATCAAATATAGGGGTTTGGGAAGTTTCTTTGAGGGCAATGATTTTGTCACTGGGAATTGCGAAATTGAGATTCTGACCTTTGGCTGCGATTAGCGTAGCAATGCCTATTACCTCACCTTTGCTATTTATAACCGGACTCCCGCTTGAGCCGGGCGAAACGGGAGCGGTTATCTGAAGTATTTTGCCAAAGGCGGGAATATCTCGAACTGCCGATACGATGCCGGTTGATACGGTTGATTCAAGACCGAGGGGATTGCCTATAACAAAAATGTCCTCACCTTCAGAAGGCACATTCACGCTGAGGTTTAAGAATGTTATATTGGCATCCGGCAGGTTCACTACGAGCTTGACAATATCGGCTTCGATGTCTTTGGCGACAATACCCTGCACTGGATATTCTTTGCCTGATGAGGTTTTAATAGTAGCTGAATAAGCGTCTTCGACAACGTGATGGTTCGTGATAAGCCTGCCTTTATTATCTATGAAGAATCCGCTTCCCTGACCGATTGGCTTGCTGTCCTTGTCGAAGGTTTCTATAAGAACAACGCAGGGCTTTACTTTTTTTACTAAATCGACGAGTTTATCATCAGCATTTGCGATAGTGGAACCTGCTATCATCACGCAGGCCAATATGAGATTTAGTTTTCTCATTTTCTCCGTCTTTCAAATTTCCACAGAATTGACTCGGTGAAATCCTACTTTATTCAGGGCTGACAAGCAAGGTGAAACGTGGTAAAAGAGCATAAACTTTGAGAATTATCTGGACGACCTGCCGAATAATTTGCAAGAGGCAATTGAGATTGATAATTTTTCCCCACCCCTTTAGAAATTTAGAAGCTGAATTCGTCTTTGAAGGCGGCCTTGAAGTCGTAAACATCGTTGAAATCGTCGATTGAATCGGTCGGCTGAGCGCTGAGCCAGTTGTGTTTTATCATCAGGTAGACGATTTCGCCAAAATCGCGTGTTGTTTTTATGTTCCAGCTGTTTAATACGAGCATTGCCAGTCTGCCCCATTTTTCAATAGCCAGTTTCTCCAGTCCCTCGCAAAGGGTCTGTCCCGTAACATGATATGGCTCGGCGGGAACTTTTTTTGCAGTGTAGCCAAGTCCCTCGTAGACGAACTTGATCGCTCCTGCGCCGAATCGGCCGTCTTCCTTGGCAATGTCTTCTAATTTTTTCTTCATAATTAGTGCACACTCTGTCCGGGTTTTGCTCCGGTATCGACCGAGAGCATAAAGATGTCTTTTCCGCCGGCTCCTGCCGCCAGAATCATACCCTCTGAAAGGCCGAATTTCATCTGTCTTGGCTTTAGATTGGCCAGATAGACTATGGTTTTGCCGACCAGGTTTTCGGGTTTATAAGCCTGGGCTATGCCGGCTAAACAGGTTTTCTCCAGGCCGCCCACATCCAGATGTAAACGCAATAGTTTGTTGGCGCCTTCGACGCTTTCGGCTTTTATAACCTTGGCGATTCGCAAATCAATCTTTGCAAAATCGTCGATGGAACATTGCGGTTTAATCGGCTCAGTTAAAGTAACTGCCGGCTGCGCTGCCTCGGTTTCTTTGCTTTCTTCTATCATAGCTTTGACCTTTTCTTCATCAATTCTTTCAACTAATCGCGGGTAATCGTTTATTTTGTGGTTTTCCAATACCGTTTCGACATCTGCAAATTTCAACTCATCGATATTGAGAAACCCCTCCACCTTCCTGGCGTAGTCAGGCAGTATAGGCCTTAAGTAAATCGTCAGGATTCTGAAGGCATTTATTATAGTCGTGAGGGTCGTTCGTGTCTTTTCCGAATCAGTTTTTACAGTCGCCCAGGGCTGATTTTGCTCGACGTACCGGTTTGCCTCGTCGGCCAGAGCGGTAATTGTTCGGACAGCAGCGGCGTAGTTGAGATTTTCGTAGTCTTCTATAATTTGCGTTTTGGCGTCGGCGAGTTTTTTTATTAATTGCCTACCCTGTTCGTCCAACCGTCCGAGCTGACCATCGAATTTTTTCGTAATCATCGGAACCGAGCGTGAGGCGAGGTTCGCAAGCTTTCCGACCAGGTTGGAGTTGATTTTGTTTATAAAATCATCTGAGCTCAAATCGATATCTTCGATACCACCGGTCAGTTTGCTTGCGTAGTAGTATCGCAGGTATTCGGGATTAAGATGCTTAAGGTAGGTGCTTGCCTTAATGGAGGTTCCGCGTGATTTACTCATCTTTTTGCCGTTCACCGTCAGGAAGCCGTGGATGAAAAGCTTGTTTGGGGTTTTGAAGCCGGCGCCGATGAGCATTGCGGGCCAGAAAAGTGCGTGGAAATACGTAATGTCTTTGCCGATGAAGTGATAAAGCTCGTATTCGGGGCTGTTCCAGAGTGTCTCAAAATCCAAACCGTTTTTGTCGCAGTAGTTTTTCATTGAAGCCATATATCCGATGGGGGCGTCCAGCCAGACGTAGAAAAATTTATTTTCTTCTCCGGGTATTTTGAAGCCGAAATAAGGTCCGTCTCTGGAGATGTCCCAGTCTTTCAGGCCTGTTTTGAACCACTCATCGAGTTTGTTTGCAACCGATTGCTGGATGTACCCTTTGGCGATGAGGTCTTTGAGTTTCTGTTCGTAATCGGAAAGTTTGAAAAAGTAGTGCTCGCTTTCTTTGCGAACCGGTTTATTAGAGCAGGTTGCGCAACGGGGATTGATTAGGTCAGTGGGCTGATAAGTTCCGCCGCAGACCTCGCAGGAATCTCCGTACTGGTCTTCGGCGCCGCATCTGGGACAGGTGCCGCGAATGAATCTATCCGGCAGGGACATTTTGCAGTTTTCGCACCAGGTCTGTTCGACGCTGCGTTTTATGATAGAGCCGGCTTTGTTGAGCGAGTCGAAAACCAGCTCGCTGAAATTCTTATTTTCCGGTGAGTGTGTTGTGTAATAATTATCGAATTCCACAGAAAAGCCGTCGAAGTCTGCCTTGTGCTCTGTATACATACGTTCGATTAGCTGTTCGGGTGTTATGCCGGCGGCGCGGGCGCTTATCATAACAGGGGTGCCGTGAGTGTCATCGGCGCAAAAGTACAGGCACTCGTTGCCGCACATCTTCTGAAAGCGCACCCAGATGTCGGTTTGAAGATATTCAACAAGATGTCCGATGTGTATTGAGGCGTTTGCATAAGGCAGGGCCGACGTTACAACAATTTTGCGAGGCATAGCGTATCCTTAACGACTACTGCGTTTTATCTTCCTTGTCACCCTGACCTTCATTGTTTGTAGTATCGCCTTGCTCTTCCTTTTCGATAGCCGCTGGGGAAATTACCTCAAGCTCCTCGACAGGGACGGCGATTTTTGTGCCATCGGCGTATTCTATCATAACAAGTTGAGTCAGTATCTGGGTATCGACGACTTTTCCCTGGCCATCTTTGGTTTTTACAATAGTGTTCCTTCTCGGCAGGTCTTTTTTAAGTTCGGTGTAAGTTTTGTCTTCATATCGCAGGCAGCATTTAAGTCTGCCGCAGTATCCTGAGATTTTTGAAGGGTCAAGGGTCGCCTTTTGCATTTTGGCCATTCGTATATTGACTGGTTTCAGAGC
>JBAPXT010000220.1:0-12326 GCA_049284355.1 Sedimentisphaerales bacterium | reverse complement strand
GAATTAGTGGAGATGCATGGCGGACGTGTGTGGGCTGACAGCAGTGTTGGCCGGGGAAACAGCTTCTGCTTTACACTGCCAAAGCAGAAAATAAGAGTGAAAAATGCAAAACTCGAAGCCGGTATCGTTGATTGAAGACGAGAGTATAGATGTGATGAAAGCGCGTTATCCTATAATCATGTGCTCTCAGGCATAAAAGAGTAAAACAGATATGTTAAATACCGTAAACGTCCCAGAGCAGTTTGAACCGATTTTCCGGAAGGCTCAGGAGTATGTGAGCGACTACTTCAGTCTGAAGAAGGAAGATGCATCGAAGGGTAAGATAGAGGTATTCGACCAACGGTATATTCTTGTCAGAGCTGCCTCGCTGTCTGTGGATTTCTTCGATATCATAAAGGAGATGTTAAAAGATTGGGGAGAGGAAAAAGCGTCAGAAATGACCAGGAGTCTTCTTTTTGACATTGCACACGCCATCGGAAAGATGGATGCTAGGAACTTCCATCGAAAAATGTGTGTGTTTGACCCCATAGAAAAGCTTTCCGCAGGGCCGATTCTTTTTGCTTATACAGGATGGGCTTTTGTTGATATATCTGCTGAATCTAAACCGACAGCGGACAAGGACTACTATCTTCTATACGACCACCCATTTTCGTTTGAGGCCGATGCTTGGGAAAAGAGCGGCAAGAAAAGCAGTTCTTGTGTCTGCACTATGAATGCCGGCTATTCATCCGGATGGTGTGAGGAGAGCTTTGAAATCCCCCTGGTTGCCTCCGAGATAATGTGTAAAGCCAAGGGCGATAGTACCTGCAGGTTCATTATGGCACATCCCTCTATGATTGCACAGTACCTTCATGATTATTTGCGCTGCCATCCGGAAATACCTGACAATCCACTCCTCTACAAAACAGGTGGATTCGTCCACGAGTTCAAGCAGGCACAAGATGCTCTGCAAAACAAAGAGAAGCAACTCATACAGGTAGCCGAACACGCCGACCGCTGAATCTGGGCCGAACCAGGCCAAATCTTTCAGAAGTTTTCTTGTACGAACTTAACCGCATTGACAAAAATTGTCATTCCATCGCCGTCTTGCTTGCTTTTTAGACGGGACCAATGCGGATGTTGGGTGGGCCGGATATGCCTTTCAGGATGTGGCATAAGTCCGAGCACCCGCCCAGTAGCGTCGGTCAGTCCGGCTATCGACTCCACTGAACCGTTTGGATTAACAGGGTAGTTACCCTCCTTGCCGTTTTCATCCACGTATTTGAATGCGATATGTCCATCGGACTTCAGTTTCTCAAGGGTAGCTTTGTCTTTGGTAACAACTTTGCCTTCGCCATGTGCAACCGGCAGATAAATTTGTTTACTGGGCTCGATGAAAATGCACTTTTCGGTTTGGGGGGCAAGGTATACCCAACGGTCCTCGAATTTACCGCTGTCGTTGTAAGTTATGGTAACAGCTCCTCCCTTGTTGGTTGAATCCCATCCCGGTAGAATTCCTGCCTTGACCAGCACTTGGAAACCGTTACAAATTCCAAGCACCAATTTACCGTCATCTATAAATTTTTGTATCGGCCCGTATAGGTGGTGCACGATTTGATTAGCCAGAATCTTGCCAGCTGCCACGTCATCACCATAACTAAAACCGCCGGGTAAAACAATTATCTGGTATTGGTCGAGCAGTTTTTTATTCTCAATTATCTTGTTTATGTGTACACGCTGCGCCTTTGCACCTGCTAACTCCAGCGCGTACTCGGTTTCCATATCGCAATTTATTCCCGCCGCTCGTAAAACTATTGCTTTTATCTGTGCCATTAACAATCCTTCTTTTGCTGTTACCAATTAAGCGGCTTCTGCCACGCCTGTTTTAGGGAATCTATGTCCGCCTCAATGACTTTCTTACCGTCTTCCGCCTTTATGATAAGCGTTTTTTCTTCTGTAACTTTTCCAATTTGTCCAAAAGGCAAATTTAACATCAGTTTTGCAAAAGTATCGTAATTTTCCGGCTCAACTTCTACAATATAGCGGGAGTTTGATTCGCTAAATAGCTGTGCATCTGTTCGCGAACAATCGTCACTTTTCGACAGGCCTCTTAAATCTGCCTCCATACCAACTCCCCCGGCAAAGGCCATCTCCGCCAAAGCCACCGCCAGCCCGCCCTCCGAGCAATCGTGACAGCTGACTATAAGACCCTTTGCAATCGCGCCGGCAACCCTTTCAGCGATTTTAGGTGCTGTTTCTAAATCCGTTTTCGGGACATTAGCTCCGAGTTGACTATGGATTTTATAATAATGTGAGCCGCCCAACTCATTTTTTGTTTCGCCCACTACAAAGAGAAAATTACCTCTCTTTTTTGCATCCATCGTTATGCATTTGTTGATATCATCGACTATCGATATTGCGCTTATCAAAAGTGTTGAGGGAATGGAAATCTGTGTTCCATCTTCACAGGAAAACTCATTGTTTAGTGAATCTTTGCCGGAGATAAATGGCACGTCAAAGGCCATTGCACCGTCATAACATGCTTGTGCCGCCCGAACCAGTGGCCCGAATGTCTCAGGCTTTTTGCAGTTGCCCCAGCAGAAATTGTCCAGCAGCGCAATCCGGTCAACCCGCCCGCCTACGCATACCAGGTTCCTTACTGCCTCATCGATACCCGCCAATGCCATCCAATATGGGTCGATATCGCCGTATAGTGGATTCATTCCACAGCTAATGGCAAGTCCTCTGTCCGAGTCGAACTTGGGTTTTATTACCGCTGCATCACTCGGCCCATCGTTGTTTACACCTGTTAGTGGCTTGACGACCGAACTGCCCTGAACTTCGTGGTCATATTGCCGGATTACCCATTCCTTGCTCGCAATGTTATAGCATGAGAGAATCTGCAAAAGGTCGTCGTTGTAATTGTTTTTCTCAGCTATATTTGGTTCGGAAAGCTTTGGAGTTTCCCACACCGCCTTGCGCCGAATTTTTGGCACGCCGTCGTGCAGAAAATCCATATCCATTTCAGCTACTTGCTGGCTGTTATATCGCAATATCAACTTTTTATCATTGGTGAATTTACCTATTACCGTTGACTCCACATTTTCATCGTCGAAAATCTTCTTTATTGCTTTTAGATTTTCGGGCTTGACGGCTATGACCATTCTCTCCTGTGCTTCACTTATCCAGATTTCAGCATAATTGAGCCCGGCATATTTTAACGGCACTTTTTCCAAATTGACTTCCGCCCCGAGGTCTTTACCCATCTCGCCTACCGAACTGCTTAGTCCACCGGCCCCGCAATCGGTAATCGCTTCGTACAATCCAGCTTCGTTCGCCGCGAGTAGAACATCGAGCATCTTCTTTTCGGTTATTGCATTGCCGATTTGAACAGCGTGGGAAAAAATTGTTTCGTACTCGTGGGTTATCTCGCCGCTTGAAAAAGTTGCTCCGTGTATACCGTCTCGTCCCGTCCTGCCGCCGACTACTATAATCAGGTTTCCGCTTTGCGGATTCTTAAAGCATTTGTTCTTGTCCATCAGCCCGATATTACCGCAGTAGACCAGCGGATTACCTAAGTATCTGTCATCGAAGTAAATTGCGCCGTTGACCGTTGGTATTCCCATCCTGTTGCCGTAGTCGCGAACGCCGCCTACAACCCCTTTCATAATTCTTCGCGGATGCAGAACTCCTTTTGGTATCTCTTCCAGTTTTTTGTCTGGCTCGCCGAAGCAAAATATGTCCGTGTTGGCAATCGGTCTTGCCCCCAGCCCTGTTCCCATCGGGTCGCGAATTACACCACCGATGCCGGTAGCTGACCCGCCGTAGGGATCCAGTGCCGAAGGACGATTATGCGTTTCGACCTTAAAACATACCGCCGAATCCTCGTCAAATTCCACCACGCCGGCGTTATCGGAAAAAACAGATATGCACCATTTCTTCTGAAGCTGCTGCGTCGCTTTGAAAACGGTCTCTTTCAGTAGATTTTCGAAGTGAACCTCCTCACCGTTGATTGACATATCAACGGCACTTTTAAGCGTTTTATGGACACAATGCTCGCTCCACGTCTGCCCCAGCGATTCGAGTTCTACGTCGGTGGGTTCTCTGCCGAGCTGTTGGTAGTATTTTTGGATGGTCTGCATCTCGACCAGATTAAGAAACAGGTCCTTTTCTTTGCTCAAAGCTACAAGCCCGTCGTCATCAAGGTCGCACACAGGCCAGTGTACTATTCGCAGTTCGTATGGTTTAAGATGCGGACTGGGCGGCTCAGCTTCGCTTCCGATTATTACGTCTTCGGTGCAATCATTTGCCAGAATTTTCTTTGCGATTGTGTTCGTTTGACTTTGGCTGATACTGCCTAACAGGACATATTTCCGTGCTGTTCGCACATTATTGACGGTAACACCCATATCGGCCATTGCAGCCATCACCGATTCAGCCACAGGGTCGGTAACGCCGCTTTTCAGGTGCACCTCGATTAGTGTTGCCTTCGCCAGCCCTGCCGGCGGGCCGCTCCTACCTATATAGTATTCCTCACAAACAGTGTCTGTTAAGAGTTCTTTTGCCAGACGCTCCGCAAAACTTTTATCGAACTCGGCCTCAATCAAAAAAACTTTGGCTGACTGAACCGCTTCGACCGAACGGATGCCTAATCCTCTGATATCTTCCAGTACGCTGTTGCCATGAACATCGGCAAAGCCGGCATGATTAAAAACCTCGAATCGCCATTGCTTCACGATATCAATTCCTTCTTCTTTATTTTGTAGTTTATCAGTGTGCTGTGTTTGCTTCTCGCTGCTTTTAGCAGCTTCTCAATTTGTTTTTTGTCGCCGTTTTTGATTGCTTTTTTCAGTTTCCCCAGTTCGGCTATAATTTTATCGATGCTTCTGGCAGCATTGTTTGCATTTGTCACCAATACATCAGCCCAGATATTGGCTGGCCCGGATGCTATTCTCGATGTGTCCATAAAGCCTTTGCTCGCAAATGCGAGTTCTTTGACGCTGTTGGCGTTTATCAATGCAGTTGCTGCTATATGTGGCAGGTGACTTACATTTGCAAGAATCCTGTCGTGCTCAGCTGGTTTCATCAGTTTGACGCAGCATCCGAGCCTCGACCAGAATCTCTTGAGAGTTTGTACTGTTTGGCGGTCGGTCTTTTTTGTTGTTGTTAGAATACAGACGGCTCCCTCAAACAAATCATCTCTGGCAAATTCAATACCTCTTTGTTCCGAGCCGGCAATCGGATGAGAGCCGACATAGTGAACGGTTTCAGGCAGCTTCTTTGCCGCCCAGCGGTGTGGCAGTACTTTTGTTGAGCCGACATCCGTAACAATGCAGCCGCTTGGCAGCGCATCACTGATTTCGCCCAAAATCTCTTCGAATGTGCATATTGGCGTGGCTAAGATAACAAGGTCTGCACCGGCTACGCTCCTTCTCATATCCTCAGCGATTTCCGTTGCTACCGCTAATCGTCGAGCTTTTCGACGAGTGGTGCTGCGATGGCTGTAACCTACCGTTTTCACACCCGCAAATGTGCGTAAAACCGCCAGCGTTATTGACCCGCCTAAAAGACCTAATCCTATGACCGTTATTTGCTTTAACTCTCTCAAAAGTAAGACCTTACGGAAAGATAACACAGAACGAATTCTGCTAAAAAATATAGCAAGCTGCGCTCAATGTCAAATTTTTTCTTTGATTTCTACCGCGGAAATGTTAATATTTTAAACTTAATAGAAAAAAGCCGACGGATACGGCAAAAGAAAAAATGTCCCGTTCGCTGTTTGTGAACTGGCTTTTTTTGTTGTGTCTATGTGGTACGGCGCATGCAACGAAACCAGAGACTTTAATGAATTAACCTGTGGTGAGCGCGGTTGAACCAAATGCCGGACAATAAAAATAAAATCGGTGATGGCGATTATCTCAATTTTGAAGAAAATGTAGCTGACTTCGACCGCCAGATGAACGAGCTCCGCAAGCTCAGCTCCGTCAAGGGCATCGACTATTCTGCTGAGATTTGCTCCTTGCAGCAAAAGCAGGTTGCTGAGCTTAAACGTGTCTATTCTAATCTGACTGCTTGGCAGACTGTTCAGGTGGCACGCCATCCTAAAAGGCCGCTTCTTTCTGACTACCTTGAGCTGATGGTGAAAGATTTTCGTGAATTGCACGGCGACAGATGCTTTGGCGACGACCGCGCAATCGTAACGGGATTGGGACAAATCGGCAGAGAGAGGGCACTAATTGTCGGCCAGAATAAAGGCAGGGACACAAAGGAAAAAATCGTTTGCAATTTCGGCTGCCCCAACCCTGAAGGATATCGCAAGGCAATCGCCAAAATGAAATTCGCCGAAAAGTACAATATTCCTGTTGTTACCCTCATTGACACACCTGGTGCATATCCCGGCATCGGTGCTGAAGAACGTGGACAGGCGCAGGCAATAGCGGTCAATCTTATGGAGATGGCTCGGCTGAACGTGCCGATAATTTGCATCTGTATCGGCGAGGGTGGCTCAGGCGGTGCCCTCGGTATAGGTGTTGGCGACCGAATGGCGATACTTGAATTCGCATATTATTCGGTAATATCACCTGAAGGCTGTGCTGCGATTCTCTGGCGCGATGGCTCACAGGCACCAGATGCCGCTGAGGCACTTAAATTGACAAGTAAGGATTTGTATAAGCTAAACCTTGTTGACGCGATTATTCCGGAGCCGCTCGGCGGTGCTCATCGAAACGTTCACGACACCGTTCACAGTGTCGAAGAGTATATTGTTGGAACTCTCCGCGACCTCAGACGCACAAAGATTGAAAATCTGCTTGAGAGCAGATACAAAAAATTGCGCTCGATTGGCAGTAGTACAATTAACAATCACCCAAAAGACAAATCAGGCAAAGTTCAGATAAAATCTGCTGCAAAATCCCACCGGGCCAGACCAAAACCAGTCCCCGCAGAAGTTTGACAGTTTCGCATCGTTTCCTATTATGGCATCTGCTGACAACAAAATGGGTGTTATTTTCGACCTCGATGGTGTTCTGGTAGATACCGGCTGGGCACATAAACAAGCTTGGTTCGCCTTTGCGCAAAAGCAAGGCCTTGAAATGTCCGACGACTTCTTTTGCACCACTTTCGGAATGACCAACGACAGAATAATTCCAATGCTGCTCGGCCGCACTCCGTCTCCACCTCAACTCAAGCGCCTCGCCGACTGGAAAGAGCAGCTTTATCGCCGAATCATTGCAGACAAGCTCACTCTTGATGACGGCGTAGAAACTTTGCTCGCTGACCTGAAGAAAAAAGGGCTTAGTTTGGCAATTGGCTCTTCAGCCCCGAAAGCTAATCTCGACCTTATTCGCAAACGCCTGAACTTCGACAAATATTTTGACGCTTATGTTACTTGCGAAGATGTTACTGAAGGTAAGCCCTCTCCGCAGACTTTTCTAAAAGCCGCCACCAAAATTTCAATACCGCCGAGCAACTGCGTAGTTGTAGAAGACGCTGTGCCGGGAGTCGAAGCCGGAAAAGCCGCAGGAATGGCCATAGTGGCGGTTACAACAACCAGAACCCGTACCGACTTGGCAAAAGCAGATTTAATCGTTGATAGTCTGGCCGAAATAGAAACCGAGGACTTTATAAAATTGCTTATGAGTCGAACCCCCTAAACCACCGTACCACGCTTAAAACTCTTTACGACTATGTAACTGTTTTTTTCTTTTTACTTTTTATCTCTCTTGGGTCTTTACCTTCTTCAATAGCTGCTATTTTTTCATTTCTTCTTTGATGTCTTCCGCTGCTGAATTCCGTATTCAGCCAGACTTCCACTATTTTTCGCAGTAGCACCTCTCCTGTCAGGTCCGCTGAAATGCAAAGCACATTTGCGTCATTGTGGTGGCGTGAAATCCTGGCGCTAAGCTCGTCATTGCATAGTGCAGCTCTGATTCCCTTGACTTTATTTGCGGCTATGCTCATACCTATCCCCGTTCCACAGGTCAAAATAGCTCTGTCGGCTTGTTTTTTCGATACTGCCGTTGCTGCCAAATAAGCAGGGTCCGGGTAGTCAACCGGGGTACTGTCGGTGCTGCCTACATCAATACACTCATGGCCTAACTGGGTAATTATGGCTTTGATTTGCTGTTTGGCCTCAAAGCCGCGATGGTCGTTTCCTACCACTATCTTCATATCCAAAGTTCGCTAATCCTTTCTCTTACTGCTTCTTCTATCAATCCTGCACAATGGTTAAAAACCTCTTGTGACTGACCTATCGGGTCAGGAATTTCTTTGTCCCCTCCTAATAATATACATTTATCTGCAGCTCCAGGTTCGGTGCTGAGAGCATTAACTCGCTCGCAGTGCGTTTGCGTCATTGCAAATATAAAATCGCTCTCCTCAACAAGCTGTCGGGTCAATGTCTTGCTCTTATGAGCTTTTATATCAATCCCCTTGGCTGCACACGCTGCTATGGCTTCTGCGCTTGCCGGCGAACCTGCTATATTCATTACGCCAGCAGAAGATATCTTATAACCTATTTTGTCGAGCTGGTCAACCCCGCATTGTAATTTTTCTGCCAGATATTTACAGAATATTCCCTTGGCCATAGGGCTTCGGCAGGTATTGCCGGTGCAGACAAACAAAAATTTGACCTCCGACCGTGCTTCCAGCTCTGCTTTGGAATACACGCCGGCCCTTAGAATCTTCAGCCCCTTTTTACCTATTTTAACAACTGTGCTACTTTTTTTGTATTTACAAGGGCCTGCATCCAGCAATAAGTCAATCTGCCCTAAGAACTGAGTGAGAACTTGGTTTGCATTCGTCGCTGGCGGCTGACCGGTTACGTTTGCACTTGGTGCAACCACGGGATACTTCGTCGTCTGCAGCAGCATTGCAGCTATTGCGTTGTCAGGGCAGCGAATGCCTATTGAATTATCTCTATACAATCTCACAAAAACCTCTTTTTTAAAGATTTTTTGCTGCTGCTCGATATCGCGTTCGGCTAATTCAAAGACTATGGTCAATGGTCCGGGCCAGGCGTTTTTAATCAGCTTTTGTGCTCTTAATCCGACAGCAGGCGCGTACTTTGCGACATCGGCTTTTTGGCCGATATGCAATGTGTAACGCTTATTAAGGTCCCTGCCTTTGAGGTTATCGAGCTTAACCAGTGATGTATTTTCGGCCCTGCAGGCGATTCCATAGACCGTCTCGGTAGGAAAAGCCACAAGTCCGCCGGCATCGACTACTTGTGCAGCTTCCTTAATTTCCGCCGCTTCGATTTTCGCTGGGTCGAGTTTTATAATCTTTGTCTGCATCTTCTAAAAATATACTAAACAATCCCCTAAGACAAGGCAATTTCAATTCCCCGATTGTAAACCTGTGGTGAGTAAAGTCGAACTACTACCCTCAATTTGCCTAAATTACCTAAATTCCAAAGCGCAAAAAAACGGCTGATAACCTTCCCGGTCGTCAGCCGTCCACTCCTCCCTTATCCGCTTACAGTTAACTCCTTACCTGCTGTAACGATGTCCTGCCGAAGCCACTCTGTTTTGATGCTAATCGAACGCAATGGCGACGCCGATATTAGCATCTTTGAAAATGTCTTTGCGCTCAATTCTAACCACCTTACCGCTTTTAATACGAGCGTATTGGCCTTTTGCCATTGCTAAAGCCTCAGTCCGCGGAAAATTGATTTCCACCATATGGCCCGGCCGTATTGGTGTCGTCATAGGTAATCTTACAAAAACGCCGGTTTTGCTGATATTTGAGCTTCGGCCGTTGAAAAACCTGTTAGCTTCAGGCAGCCAAATACTTACCGGCCAGGAAAGGGTGGTTCGGGTGTCCTTACGCTGCTCTATTAAGGTCTCCATAACTTAAATCTCCATAAAAAAATTGGTCCTTCAATTGAGAAAGTTATCGGCAATGTTAATATAGGTAATTTAGGATATTTAGGGTAAATAGCAATTTTTATTAAAAAAAATCTTTGTTATTTTACGAATTATGCTGTTTTTAGTTTTTTTATCGGGCGTTGGTTAGTTGATAGTTGTTAGTTTTTAGTTGTTAGTCGGGTGATTCGAGAAAGGGGGTGTCAAAATGTTAAAATAGGCAAGATGGGTAAAATAGGGAAATTAGGGGATAGGGTTTAGGGGATAGTTCAAATCATAAAATGCGTGAAAGGCCCGTCTTCGTTTTACTCCGCCGCGGTCTTCGAGGTCAACGGCGCGTCCGCCATCGCCAAAAAGCTATGGCGGATAAAGGTTTAGGGGGATCAGCCTTCGCCGAGGCTTCGGCGTGACAAGAATATTGGAAAACTGTGGGAAACCATATAGAAACCGACTGAAGCAATCCCTAAATTTTAAAAAGCCATGCTGAAACTACAGCAGAATATTCAAGAATTTATGGTAGGTATTACATACTATCATTTTTGTATTGCGTCGTGCGTATCGCGTCGGAGGAATCCGCCGGAGGCGGATAAATATTTTAGCTAAAAGTTGCCTAAGTTAACAGAGTTTTTTTGTGGGTCGGGCTGGAAACCTAATCGAGTATGAAACCAACCCTTGGCTGGGCGCGAGATTCAATTTATGGGAGCGTGACCTCGTCAGACTCGTCGAAGCCGGTGAACTGGACGCCGAAGTCAACATTGCCGAGGCCAGTATCAATATTGGTGTTCTTTATTGTCAGTGTGAAAGAACACAACTTGAAGTTAAACGTTGCGGCGGCAATGCTGCTATCTTCCATTACTGCGGCTTTTGTGCAGGAGAATTTGTCCTTGCCGGGCTTGAGCTTGTCCGCAGGTATGGTAAAGGTCTGTGTGCCTAAAGTAATAACAAGGTCCTCAGTAATCCAGTTGGCCATATTAGGGTCTGGATTAGCAACTGTGAAGGCGCCATTGGCCGTCAACTGGTCGCTGTTCAGTTTTTTATTGTTTTGCTTAACCGTGCAGTTGTCAACCCTAAGGACGTTCTTAACTGCCGTCATCAGTTTGATTGGCATCGGCACCTTTGGGCCGTTGACTATTGTCTCGTCGAGTTCGGCTGTTGCGTTGAAATCGTTGATATCGATATTCGCAGTCATCGGGCAGTCAAGCCCAGACAGGTCGAGGTTACTTGCCGAAAAGGCGAACTTATTAGTTTTCGGATCATACGTGAAAGACTTCCTTACGCCGTTCGCATCTGTCCCCGAATAACTGAACTTGCCTTTTTTCCAAGTTTTGTTGTTGACGGGAAAGGTTATCACGCTGGCATAATTCATATCCTCAGGGCTAATGGCAACCTCGACAAAATTAGCATCGCTGGAATTATTGGCACTATTGAAGTCATCGGCCGTTGCGTTCATTGTGCCCGAAAAAGAAATCTTGTCGCTGTTTTCCTTGCTGCCTGCGGTAACGCTGCATTTGGCAACCTCGACATAGGCTGAAACCGGAATATAGGACTGCCAGATGAGTGTCGGATAATTACCTGCTAAAATTTGCCACGTATCGTCAAAATTCCAGTTGATAAAGCTGTTTTTCTTTTTCATTTGCGCATTCGTCAGCGGCTCTCCATTGCCGTTAGCCGGCCCGGCGTTTTTAAGAAAATAGCTGTGACTGATATCAGTACTGTTGTTATTTCCCACCAGTCCGCCTAAGTACTGTGAGTTAATGTCGGCGGTAATGACGCCTGTTGAGTAGCACTCGCCGAAGACGGCACTGTAATAACATTCCCCCACCAGTCCGCCGAGAAATGCAGATTCCTTTCCGCTGGTAACGGAGCCTGTCGCGTAAGAATTGAGGAGAATAGTGGTATCAGAAGTCAATCCCACCAGTCCGCCGAGGTCGCCTGAAGAATCTCCGCCGCTAACGGCGGCAGTAGAGAAGCACTCGTGGATATTGCCGGCATTCATCCCTACCAGTCCGCCGAGGTGCGATGATTCATTACCGCCGATAACATTACCTGATACGGAGCATTTCGCAATCATAGCGCCGCTGTAGCTTGCTCCCACCAGCCCGCCGACATAATGTAAGCCATGAACGTATACATTTTCGAGCCGCAGATTGTATATCAGACAGCCTGAACCTGTACCGCCGAACAGGCCGATGTAATAAAACCCGTCGCCGTTAATTTGCATATTGGAGATTTTATGCCCGTCGCCATTGAAAAAGCCGGTGAATTTTGGGCCATCAAAAGAGGCACTTGAATTGTCCAGGTCCGGCGCGATAATCGCGGCTATAAGGGAGCCGGTTCCGCCGATTTCAATATCAGCTGTAAGAATGAAGTTCGCAGCGTAGTCGTTTGAGTCCGCGCCCAATTTAAAAAGGTCCGTCGCATTGGCGATTTGGTACGGGTCGCCGCCGGTGCCCGAACCTCCTGAGTATTTGGCCTGGACGGAAC
>JBAPXT010000219.1:0-1841 GCA_049284355.1 Sedimentisphaerales bacterium | reverse complement strand
GCTGTGGGTACACAAACATATCGTCGGCCAGACGACCGGTGTGATATAAGGCGCGGTTGACAGTATGGTTGATAAATTTGTTGTTCTGGTACGGGGCGGAGGCCTCAAGGACTTCCGGCCACATTTTGTTGCAGGCATAGTAGTCCACAGATATTATCGCCTTCAGAAAGAAGGCCTGGCAGAAGGTGGCTATCAGGGCACCTGCAACAATGGCAAGCAAAGGCGTAACCGCCGGCGCCGTTTCTTTTGTAAACCAAACTGTAAACCGGCCCGGCGGGTTTTGTTCTTCTTTTCCCGCGGCATCAGGCGGAGCAACGTGGTTCTTTCGTAATATCTCCACAAGCCACAGGCCGACCAGCGTCAACGGTAATAGCAGGTAAAACGCACAGGACGCAACAAATCGAGGGGCGTTAATTATGCCGCCCGTAGAAAATGAGGGTATAAAATCGTTGAAGGCGTCGATAACGCCGACATTGAAAACCGCTAAACTTACAACACGAGTAACTATCGGAGTCAATCCCAAAAAGATTATGCCCAATAGGGGTCGGCGTCTCAAAAACACCTCGCAGATTCCGCATAGAACAGCAAACAACAGGCATGCCCCGCCCGCGATTGCATAGAGGATTATCAACAAGACCAGAAATATCAGCAAATCCGTCGGTTTTCTTTTTGAAGCCGTCACGAGATATAAATATGCAAAGCCGAACGCCACCAGCCCGTTCATAGCGATGCCAAACAGATATACATAACGGGCGTAGAGAACCAGCAGGATAATAGTTGCCACGAACCCCACCCAATTAAGCCGGCGTCCGCTGGCGACCCTCACAACCGCCCCGCTGCAAAGCCATAGCAGCCACGCCTGCGCGGTCGCAATTAAGGCGCCCGCCCACCCTATATAGAAGAAGTGCGCAAGAAAGGCGCTGACGTACTCGACAAGCCCGCCGGGACGGGAAACCGACTGGCGGAAAAATTCCCACCCAAGGTAAAACACGGGGAAGTCCAGAACTATTCCGCCACTGTGGTAGATGAGACGAAGGTCCACCACCAGCCACAAATAAAGATAATACAGGAAGAAAAACGGCAGGCCTAATACTGCCCCGACAACGCTCAATGGCAATCTACGCAACAGACGTATCATTTCACATCGCCCAATTACAATTATGCCACACTTCTTTATCCGGCCATTAAACACTATGGCTGACACAGTATCATACCATGTTGCCTGTGTCGCTGTCCTATATAAGCCAAATCAACGCCACGGGAAAATAAGATGCTATTGTACTTCATGCCTGTACTGGGTCGCCTCGGGCGCAGAATCGGCTGTGGGGGTAGCCATGGTTATCGGCATCCGCACAGAAATCCGAGTAGAGCCGTGAGCAACCCTCGCTAATTTCTCCCCGATAACCGTAAGGGGACCGGTTGCGAATTCAGGAGTGGTAAACATTTCCAGATGGCAATCATAAAATTCAGGGTCTTCCTGCGGCACTACCAGCGGCTTGTAAACTTTGCCGCTCTCATCAACATAGCTAAGATAGCTCCTTGTGAATAATCCATTCGACCTCTTGCTGCTGAAAATTATCCACCGGCTGTTAGTGGACCAGCTATGCCACGCCTCGCTTTTGTCGCTGTTAATCTCCAGCCGACGGTATTCAAACCGGCCGATTTTCTCGGCCGCCTTCAAATCCATTATGTACAAATCACTGTTCGACTGCCAGGGAGGAAAGTATCCATAATCACACATACAAAATATCAGCCACCGCCCATCGGGACTTGTTCTTGGCATCGAGATGCTCCGCCCCGTATCCTTGGCCGAAAGCACCGTCTCCACTTCACCCCACTGG
>JBAPXT010000218.1:0-1996 GCA_049284355.1 Sedimentisphaerales bacterium | reverse complement strand
CAACAGGGTTGACTTTCGCGCAGAAAGGACATACGGAAGCATCAGGTGGGACTAGCTGATCACAATATCGGCAGGGCAATTTGTAGCCAGGCATATTTAATAACCTCGCTAAGTTAACGCTTAAGTCCTAATTTGACCTTATACTAGCTTAACAAATATTAACTGTCAAGCGAATGATAGCACCCAAAATCAGCGATTGATTTATTCAGCCTTAATGACATACAAAAAGGAGGTTAATTTTCAGGGTATTTAGTTAATCACACCGGACTAACCGGTCGTGGAATGATTAAAGGGTTAAAAAATTAGTCGCTTGGCCTGGCAACTGCGGTAAAATATAGCCTATAAAGCCGCTCACAGGCATAATTCACCCTTCCTTTTGATAAAGGAGCTTGTTTCGTCACCTATGAAAGTCCGGTTAATTATCTATTATCCATAACCCATCTGAAGACATTTATCACAAACCTGTCGGAATAAGTTTATTTTTTCTATAGAGGCAGATAGCTTAAGTAAAATACGGCGGGCGTGATATACCAGCCTTCCAGCTACCTGATAGAGTCTCCATCTTACCGTAGCTATGGTTGCAGTTCGCCACCACACCGGTAAGCTTAACAGCTTCATGGCCTGGAACAGGTTATAGGCGATTACCCCTATGCGGAAGAAAACTGCATTCGCCTGTGTTTCTCCACAGGGCATCCAGTCCATGCCGAACCCATGCTTAAGCTCTTTGAAGTTGTTTTCGACTTCCCCTCGCTGATTGTGGAGTGCAACTACTTCTGCGGCTTTCTCCTCACGGTTGGTAGCTATAGCACGATAACAATACGGATCTGGATCAAATAGGTCCGCCTGTAATTTGGGCCAGCGCTGTACAATCAGGCGAAAAGCTTCGGTTGTCTTTTCCATGCTGTGAATTGTCTCAGCTATTTGCCTGTCATCTTTATAGTGCTGCCATTCCTTTTCCGGGATAGCTTTGATGGCTTTCTTTACCGCCTCATCCTTATCCGCAGTAATGCTAAAGAGGATCTTTTGGCGATCCTTGTCTCCAAAACAGTAGTTCATCACTTCCGCCTGATAAGAGGCACTATCGGCACGAAGGTAGCCTATCCGCTTGCCTTTAGGCATCTTTTGATCACAGCGTTTTAACGATTTCAGGGCTCCTACTCCCGCCTGCACATTACCGTCCCTGAATTCATCATCCAGAATTATCCCTGATTCAGACAAAAAGCCTACAAAAGGCTGATAACCTTTCTCTTTCTTGTAAGTATACCGGGCGGCGTCTTTCTCAGCTTCAATAATGGTAGCATCATGGTCTAATGTGTATTCTGACCTGGGGTCTTTAGTCAAGATATTCTTCACTATGTGGTCATTTACTTTACTAAGTCCCGCAAGGCCCCGTCTATCGCTCCCCATTCTCCTTAGCCAGTCACCTACAGTGCAGGAAGCCGGCATCTCCTCTATATCCATAAGCTTCCGCAGACTTATCTCTCCCATAAGCTCTCTCAAATCTTCGAGTTTTTTACCACCCCCATGCAACATCAATATCAAAGGCATCACAAACTGAGAAGGGGCATAACTATGACCGCTTCCGGCGGACGGCAATTCCCGGTCAATAATCCGGGGTAGTTTTAGTGCCTTAGCCATTTCAGATGGTAAAACCAATCCTCCTCTGGCTATCAGTGGCTCATCGGTTGCTTCAATCTCAAAGATGGGTCCGGTTCCTGGTAGCTTTTTCTTCATCGGTATTTCCCCCAATTCCATCCGTTTCCTTCAATATACTACCAGTTACCCCTTTTTGACAGAGGTTTACTCCTTATAATTTACCTTTTATTTTTTCACCTTGCGGGTGAAGCTAACTAAAGCTGAATCGCTAATTTAGGGTTAATTCTGGTAGTGTAATGTATCTTGGGTAAAATCTTTTCTTAAAAAGAGAAGAGGAGTATCCTTCCATCAATCACAATAAAAACGGAAAGTCTGAGGAATGCATTGTACGGTTCAGAGA
>JBAPXT010000217.1:0-1539 GCA_049284355.1 Sedimentisphaerales bacterium | reverse complement strand
ATGTATAGATTATCGAAAACATTTAGGAATACAAGCACCCATGAGTCTTTTCTAATCGAAGAAATATCCTGACGGAAGCTGATTGGATTCATCCACAAGAATGAATCTATTGGTTTGTTTAAAGAGCTTGGAACGTGCTTTAACCATCCTTTCTGCAAATTTATTATCGCTCATCTGGTTGGGAATTGCATCCAGTTTGTCTAAGGTTATACCCGGACGCAGGTAAGTTTCCACTTGAGGTAATGATTTCAGTTGTTCGTACGGTGTTTTGATCTTCTCATAGGGATATTTTTTCTTCACCTTACCTTTCTGGTCGATAATCACCTGAGGAAAGAAACAGGGACGGTGGAAATTGATATAGGGATTTAAGTTATCCCGGTGATAGATGTTGAGTAAGTCGGCACAGGACTGGGGGATATGCAGGTAGCCCAGGTTCTTACGTATTACCGCCCCATTCTTGCTCTCCACTAAACCATTATCATTGGGGCGTCTGGGTCTGGACCTGGTAAACCGGATCAGGAGTCTATTGAGTAATCTGGCCACTATCCGGTTAACGTATTCACTGCCATTATCAGAGTGAAATCCCCTGACCTGAAAGGGAAATTGATTTAGCATGCTTTCTAATAGCGGTTCCAAATCGTATTCGGCAATTCTCGACACTGATGCCACGATTTCCCATTGGGTGACTTCATCCACTGCATTGATATGATAAACCCCTTTTTGGCGTTCATGGTCTCCCTGGTGTACGGTATCGATGCGAATATGTCCCGGTTGCCCTTGCGGATCTGGTCTGGCGCGTTCCCCAATTCTGGGAAAGACCGGTTTGGTGTGAGTGAAACGCTTTCCCCGATAACCCTTACTCCGACGCAGATTATAGATTTGGGAAACTGATATTTCCGATAGATTCTCAAACTGACCATGGCCATACACTCGGTATTCCCGTTCTATTATCTTCTTGGTGGCTGGTCCGCTTAACCAGCCATGTAATTCATCAGTCATTGCCAACAAAGCTACTTCTGCCATCGTATACTTCTGCGGAAAACGATGTCTGCAGTATTCCGTCGGCCTGATTCTACCTGATTGTTGGTACCGCCATATCAGCCGGTTGACTTGTGAACGAGAATAGCCTGTCACCTTCTGGACATAGTGACGTATCACGCCTTTACCGGCTTTCTTTAGCCGTTGATATTTGAATTTCTTTAATACCTCCTCGGTCCAGCGATACTTTTCTTTTAGGTTTAGTCCGTTGAACTCTATTCCTTGACTGCTTACTACAAATTGCTTGACTTGTTCCAGTGTCCGCAGTTGTTTGTCATCCATATTAAGTCGCATGTTCCAATCATAAACGACTCCGTATCTCTAGAGACTCATCTTGCAGTGGAAATAAGAGCTTCGTTCAGGCTCATCTTGTATTGGAAGAGACTAGGTCTTGACAAACTACGTTTGACATAATAAACTTACCACGCGGGCAATGTATACGGGGAGATCGGTCCCAACAAATATCGGATAAAAATACCCGTATCAACATAAAATGTGGGG
>JBAPXT010000216.1:0-8464 GCA_049284355.1 Sedimentisphaerales bacterium | reverse complement strand
AGCAGAATTGTGGAAATACAGATATTATGAAAACAATATGCTGATAATTATAAGGGAGGAGGAACCTGAACAACTTATCAAAGGCTCAAGTGGAAAAACAACTATTGAGAAAATTAAAAAAGAACCGCGAAAAGCAAGGACAATAGAAGAGCATCTAAACGGTGCATCAGATGCTTTGAAGAAGTTATTTTATTCTCTGGATGAAAGAATTATGGATATCAGTTCAGATATTGAAAAATATACAACACGAACAGAAATAATCTACAAAACATCATTAAACTTCGCTTGTCTTGCTGTTCAGAACAGAAAAAATTGTCTAAGATGTTATTTGCGAACAGAAGAAGATAAAATTGATGATCCTAAACACCTCACTTCAAAGATTCCTGAAACACATGGTTATGGTAATATTACTCGTCTACTTTTTATGAATCCTACCGAAATAAAAGAGAAAAAATATGGTATTGAAGATGTCATCGATTTACTAAAACAGTCATATAACTCCACACAATAACTCACATTATTTATAAAGTGGACTTTATCGCGCATCATAGAAAATGAATAAATTGACCGATGATCAACGTTATATGAAAACAGCCATCGAGCAAGCGAAAATCGCTGAGGAGAACGGCGATGTGCCGATTGGGGCGGTTATAGTTCATAAAAATCAAATCATCGCAAAGGCATATAATCAGCGGGAGCAATTGCAGGACCCGACGGCGCACGCGGAAATAATCGCTCTTACCCAGGCAGCCGCGGCCTTGGAGAACTGGCACCTGAACGGCTGCACGATGTATGTTACCTTGGAACCGTGCCCGATGTGCGCCGGTGCGCTTGTTTTGGCGAGGATTGATCGGCTGGTCTATGGATGCGATGACCCGAAGACAGGCGCGGTAAAAAGCCTGTATAACATCGTGACAGACGGCCGGCTGAATCACCGGCTGGAAGTTACCAGCGGCGTTCTATCTGATGAATGCACAGCACTACTACAACAGTTCTTCCAAAAACGCAGAGGGGAAAACACCAACCTAACCACCAACGACTTATGAGCAGGAATTATGAAGAACAAATCCGTAAATATCGCCATCTTAAGTAAAGCCCCATCAATCAGTATCGCAATAGTTAGTATTTGCCTGTTTTCCGCCGGCTGCCGTTTCAGTGGGAATTCGTACGGTATCTTCGAGCAGCAATCGGATATAGGTGCGATTAAATATAGCGGAACGACAAAATATGATTCAATTTCGAACGAATATCACATTACCGGCAGCGGCGAAAATATATGGGGCGAAAAGGACGCTTTTTGTTATGTATGGAAACGGATTCGGGGCGATGCGGAGCTGACGGCTGATATTTGCTGGGCAGGAGAAGGCAAACACGAACACCGCAAGGCCGGCTGGATGATACGTCAGAGTCTGGATGCGGATAGTCCCTATATCGATGCAGTAGCTCATGGCAACGGTTTAATATCGCTGCAATATCGTTTAATAAAAGGCGGTCCTACCGAGGAAATTCAATCCCCGATATCCGCACCTGCTGCGTTAAAACTAACACGTGATGGAGATGTTTTTTCCCTGTATGTATTAAAGGACGGAAATACTTTTCATCCCACAGGGACTGTTTGCCTTGCTCTGACAGAGCCGGTATATGCAGGCCTGGCGGTCTGTTCACATAATAATGCGACCACTGAAACAGCTATTTTCAAAAATGTGGAGATGAAGTTAAAAGGAGTTTACAGCGTGGAAAAACGAGTATTGGAAAGTAATTTGGAAATCATCGATATTGAAACAGGTGTAAGAAAAATAATTTACTCCTCTTACAACCATTTCGAAGCCCCAAACTGGTCACGCAATGGAAAATATCTGCTGTTTAACAGTAAGGGAAAACTCTTCACTATCGGCGTTGACGGGACAGAGCCGAACCAACTAAATACGGAGTTTGCAGTCAGCTGTAACAACGACCACGGCTTCTCGCCCGATGGCAAACTTATAGCGATAAGCCATCATAATAAGGGAGTCTCACTTATCTATGTATTACCCAGCGGAGGCGGAACGCCGCGACAAGTAACCGAGCTGGGGCCGTCCTATTGGCACGGCTGGTCGCCGGACGGCAAAACTCTGGCTTATTGCGCAGGAAGAAACAACAATTACGATATTTACGTTATACCTGCCGCCGGCGGGCAGGAAGTGCGGTTGACCGACGCCGAAGGCCCGGATGACGGTTCGGATTATTCTCACGATGGCAAATATATCTATTTTAATTCACAGCGAACAGGCATTATGCGAATCTGGAGAATGGATGCAGACGGTAAAAACCAAAAGCAGATTACTTTCGATGAGCAATATGCCGACTGGTTCCCTCATCCATCGCCTGATGGAAAATGGATTGTTTTTCTTTCCTACGACAGAAATGTGGAAGGCCATCCTCCAAACAAAGAAGTCGTCCTGCGGATTATGCCGACTTCCGACTATAAGCCGAAGGTATTAACTAAATTATTCGGCGGACAGGGAACAATCAATGTCCCCTCCTGGTCACCTGACAGTAAGTACGCAGCCTTTGTAAGTTATCGACTGACAGGTGCAAACCCCTGATGTCGCCGGTTGGGAAAATATTTTATCGCTGACAGAGCTTGTGGGCAATCTCAGCGACGTGTTTTCCCTGGAACCTTGCAATTTCTATCTCGTTCTCGGTCGGCTGACGAGATCCATCGGCACCAGCGAGAGTTGTTGCGCCGTATGGCGTGCCCCCCGTTATTTCCTTCATATTGAGCAACTCCTGTTGAGAATAAGGCACTCCAACGATAATCATTCCGTGATGCAGCAACGTCGTGTGAAAACTTGTAATCGTTGTTTCCTGTCCTCCGTGCTGACTTGCGGTGCTGGCAAAGACGCTGCCGACCTTCCAGATGAGGGCGCCTTTCAGCCACAATTGAGTTGTCTGGTCGAGGAAGTTGCGCATCTGGGCGCACATATTGCCGAACCGCGTCGGTGTCCCGAATATAATTGCATCGGCCTCAGCCAGCTTGCCGGGTTGCGCAACAGGAATATGCGCAAATGCCTGACGTGCAGCTTTGGCGCCGCTTTTTTCCAGAACTTTTTCAGGAACAAGCTCCGGAACCTGGTAGATGGCTACTTCCGTGTTCGCAACTTCGCGGGCTCCTTCAGCCACAGCTTCGGCCAGTCGATACACATGTCCGTACATACTGTAAAAAACGATTTGCACTTTTATCATAATAAATTCTCCTGTTATTTGTGCTCTCCCATCAACTGGGCAACTTTGGGTTCTATGGCATCGGCCCATATTTTGTATCCGGCCTTACTGGGATGCAGGAAGTCCGGCATAATGTCCTTATTCAACAGCCTGTCTTTGGTCAGAAATCTGTTATTAATATCAAGGTAATAAATCGTTTTGTTGTCAGCAACCCTTGAAGCCAATAAACTGGCTTTGGCATTCTTCTGACGTTGAGGCGATGGGTTATGGTTGCGTGGGAATATCGCCAGCAGTAGTATCTTGGTGTTGGGAAGTCGGCTGCGCAGCTGCTTACCTATCGTGATGATTCCGTCGGCGATTTCCTCGGCTGTGTTGTCATTGCCGTTGGAATTGTTCGTGCCTATCATAACAACGGCAAGCTTAGGAGAGATAGTTTCGAAGTTCGAATGTTCCAGTCGCCACAACACATGCTCCGTGCGGTCTCCGCTGAAACCCATATTGACCGCATTGCGCGGTGCATAATAGGTGTTCCAGATTTCCTTGCCCGTGTCTTCCCAGCCTTGAGTAATCGAATCGCCGATAAAAAGCAAATCGACATTTCCTTTTTTCAGCCGTTCGTTGACCGCGTCCTGGCGTGGCCCCCACCATTTGACGGCCCAATCAACTGTTTGAACCACGGGCGTAACAGCAGAGTGTTTTTTGCCTTCTACCGATTTAAAAGCACGTTCCTGCTGACTTACGCACCCGACAAGAACGACGCTTGTCAGCAGCAAAACAATGATAGTTCTCATCTTTCGTGTCATTTTTTATCTCCTATATTAAAAGACTGCTTTTGCAGGTTGAATCGCAGTGTGGGACCGAATTTACCGCCTTGATTTTCCATAGCGTAAAAAGAGGCGTTTATAGCGCCAAGCGGCCAGATAGCCAGGCCCAGTGTTTTGCCGTCAATCATTCGCTGAAGCACAGGATTAGAGATTGGGATTAGCGTTTTGCTGCCGGAACCCAGGCTTACCTCGGTATCGATAATCATCTGGGAGTTCAATACGGTATATAAGGATTGTCCCCGGCAGAAACTGTCGTAAGTGATAGTATTCTGATTCCAATTGGGGTCTCCTCCCAGAATTTCTACGATTCTTATCTGTCCGAAGTCTTTGATTTCTTCGGACAATCGTTGCACCGACCAAGTTGTCAGCTCCAGCAGGCCGCTTCCGGCCACCTTTCTACCGGCAAACTTGCTTAAATCCCATCGCATAATTACGAACTGAGTTCCGCTGACAGTCAATAGGGTCGGCTTTGCCGCTTTTTCTCCGCCACACCAGTTGTTAAAGTTCATTTCAGGATATTGAATGTCGACCGTAGTGTCCTGTGCTGCTTTGATTACATTTTCGAACGTGTTTGGGTCGGCGATGGGCGGGTGGTACGGCACCTGAACACCTTTGTCCGGCCCCGATGAAGCGGTGTTTACGATGTCCACCTTGAAATAATTCACATCGACACGGTATTGGCCCAATCCCCAGTCCATAAGGGCGAGCTGTCCGAAAACCGTATCTCCCGGCCTGGCATCGAAATCCTTCGTGGTCATACTGATTGTGTGCCAGTTGTTCGTATCGGGGATATCGAACTCCATCAGATTGGTGTGAAAGTCCGTGGTCCTCTGGGTATTAAGACTGAGATTCACTCGACGGGGTGCGTTACTGACGCGGATTTGGGCCTCGATGCGGAACTCATAGCCGGGCTTGTTCAGAAGATTTAAGTCAAGCTCAGCGGAAACGCACCGTTTGATTAAGGCCCACCAGATATTACGCTTGTCCTTCGTAGAATCCACAAGAATCGAAGCAAAACCGTCTTTCTGCTGGAAGTCCATAGTTGCAGAACCATCTCCTGTAAAAAATGTCCAGCCGCTTATGGCACGCGGGTCGGTAGCAACGGAAGCAGCGTTAAAATCATCGAGAAATTGCGCTGATGTATTGGCATAGAAAAGGAAACCGAGGATTAGAAATAAGATGTATTGTTTTAAACCGACATATTTCATTCTGCGCTCTCGTTCAGAACTTATTTGAGTTTTCAATCGCAAGCTTAACTATAGCCGAATTACATTGCAAGTCGAAAAGTGCCGATTAGTTCTTGACCAGAGTAATCAATTGTAAATAATAAATGGCTATGGAGAGGTGTCCGAGTGGCCGAAGGAGCACGCTTGGAAAGCGTGTGTACGGTTTTCCGTACCGCGGGTTCGAATCCCGCCCTCTCCGTTACATCAGATAAACACGAGCATACTTCATAATAGAATCCGCGACAGATGCGCTCATTTAACCTCTTTATTGTTCGCAGGTTACAATGCTCCGGATGTAACGGGGCTTTTTTAATAGAACCTTTAAGGTATCGTAAGACTATGGTATAATTAGACGTAGAAAATCTATACATAATAAAAAGCGGGGTTTAAATTGAAAGTCCAGTGCGAGCTATGTCCGAAAAGATGCCTTCTCGAATCCGGCCAAAGCGGTGAGTGCCGGGTCAGAATCAATATCGACGGCGTCCTGCGAACCGTTGTCTACGGATTTCCTTGTTCAATTCACATTGACCCTGTTGAGAAAAAGCCGATGTTTCATTTTCTGCCCGGCACTAAAATCCTTTCGCTTGCGACCGTCGGCTGTAACCTTCACTGCAAAAATTGTCAGAACTGGGAGATTTCGCAGGCCAATCCCGAAGACAGCCCCGCGGCATATTGTCCGCCGGAAAAAATGGTGGAATTGGCTAAGCAGAATGCCTGCCCTTCATTGGCATATACCTATACGGACCCAATCGTCTACTACGAGTACACCTATGACACCGCAAAGTTGGCCAAGTCCGCAGGTATCCGCAGCGTTCTTGTAACAGCCGGCTACATAAATCCGCAGCCGTGGCAGGAGCTGCTTAAATATGTCGATGGTGCCACCATCGATTTAAAAGGGATAACCGACGATTTCTACAGGCGAGTCTGCTCTGCGACATTAAAGCCTGTGCAGGAAGCGCTTGTTATCGCCAAATCCAGCGGCATCACGCTCGAAGTTTCTAATCTGATAATTCCGACACTTAACGATAAGCCTGAGGAAATAGGCCGGCTCTGCCGGTGGGTCAGAGCAAATCTTGGCGGCGAGACGCCGCTGCATTTTTTAGGGTTCTTCCCCCGATACAAGATGCAGCATTTGCCGCCCGCTTCGGCAGAGACTCTGGAGATGGCCCGCAAGGTTGCAATGGACGAAGGAATGGAATTTGTTTATATAGGAAATGTCCAGTGCAGGGATGGTCAGAACACATATTGTCCGGGCTGTAAAAAGTTGCTTATCGAACGCATCGGCTATATTATTACGCAGAACCGCTTAAAAGATGGTCGTTGCCCGGATTGCGACAAAGAAATTTACGGAGTCTGGAAATGACACGCAGAAAATTCATTCAGGAATTAATAAAAGCAGGTTCAGCAATTGTTGTCGGGGCTTGCTGGCTGGCAGAAAAAACTGTACCTCGCAAGTTCGTTCGGGCTCTCAGACTTAAAAAGTATCCCGGCTCGTTAAAGCCTTTGCAGGATATTCATAAACAAAGTAAATGGAGTGGTTAAAATGGACAGCAAATCTAAAAACGTGTTTTCCCAAAAATTTATACTGAGTTTTGGTATTGTATTGTTATGCATTCTCAGCATATTTTTATGGGGAACATGCACAGCAAAACCCAAAACAGAAGAGCCTGCGAAGCCGGTCAAATCTGTTTTTCGGTCGACACTTTCGGGCAACTGGTACCCTGGTGACGCCGGCACACTTAGCAAACAAATCGAAGGATTTTTCGAAAAAGCCGAGGTTGAACCCGCAAATAATGTTATTGCCCTTATACTGCCGCACGCGGGCTACCAGTTCTCCGGCCAAACGGCGGCTTTGGGGCTGAGAACTGCGGGCAGGCAATATAAACGGGTCATTGTCATCGGCCCAAGTCACCGTGTCCCTATGGAGGAGACGCTGAGTGTGCTGAGGGCAACGCATTACGAGACGCCGCTCGGACAGATACCGCTGGATGTGGAATTTATAGATAAGCTCCTGAAATATCCGATGTTTCAGAACATACCGCAGGCGAACGAATATGAACACAGCACCCAGATAGAAGTGCCGCTGCTGCAGTATGCGCAGAAGGACTTTAAGCTTGTGCTGATTGTGGCCGGCGACTGCTCGCTCGAAACAATTAGCAAAACCGGTGCCATTTTGAAAAGTTTAATAGATGAAGATACGCTCGTTATTGCAAGTTCGGATTTTACTCATTTTGGTCCAAACTACAGCTATGTGCCCTTCAAGGAAAACATACCCGAACAACTAAAGCAGCTTGATATGGGGTCGTATGAGCATATCAAGGCCTTGGACTATAAAGGCTTTTTAGAATATCGCAGTAAAACCGGCACAACAATATGTGGCTATATTCCGATAGCGATATTGCTTTCGATGTTAAAAGAGCCCGTTGAAGCCAAACTGGTTAAATATACAACCTCCGGTGAAGTGACGGGCGATTATACAAACTCTGTAAGTTATCTTTCGGTGGCTTTTTCCGGAAAATGGGGGCCGGCGGCAACAGTTGAACCAAAGGCAGGCAGTTCCGAATTGAGCAAGGAGGACAAGAAACAACTTCTGACTTTGGCCCGCAAATCATTAGTTCATTTTCTCCAGAAACGAGGAGTTCCGGATGCGTCCGAGCTGAACGTCACGGTCAGCGATGCAATGAAATGTCAGCGGGCGGCATTTGTAACGCTTAAAGAAAATTCTCAGCTTAGAGGCTGTATAGGTGATATTTTCCCGCGACAGCCTTTGTACAAATCGGTTATTTCCAACGCCGTTAACGCCGGCGTCTACGACAGGCGTTTTTCCCCTGTAACAGAAGCTGAGTGCGACAATATTACAATCGAGATATCGGCGCTGACAGTGCCCGCACCTATTGCTTCGGCGGATGAAATCAGAATCGGCATAGACGGCGTTGTGCTGAACAAGAATGGTCACTCGGCTGTATTCCTGCCGCAGGTTGCGCCCGAACAGGGATGGGACGTAAATCAGATGCTCACACAATTGTCTTTGAAAGCTGGGTTGCCCGGCGACGCCTGGAAGGAAGGCGCGAGCTTTCTTGTTTTCCAGGCGGATGTTTTTGGTGAGAACGAGAAATGAAATTTGCCCGCAGCTTGCTGATATTCAGTTACGGGCTGTTTACTATCGCCGCCCAGGCTCTGCTCTTTCGCGATTTTTTAACCACCTTCGAG
>JBAPXT010000215.1:0-3792 GCA_049284355.1 Sedimentisphaerales bacterium | reverse complement strand
CAACTGCGCATTAATCTCTTCACTAATCCAGGATTGTTCTCTGCCAAATCCCTTCGCACATTCAAGGTATCAATGATTATACCCGTGTGTTCTTTACTGCTCGTTAAAATATGCGAGCCTGGCCTTTTGAGGGCCTCTGTTAGCTGCGGTTCCCATGTTACGCAGGCGTCCGCCCCGCCGTTTAAAAATGCCTGCGACACTTCTTCCGGCAGCTTAGGCACAATAATCACGTTATTAAGCGATAATCCATTTTGGTAAAACAGGGTTGAAATAAATGTTTCACCGACATCGTCTCTTGCCAAAGCCACCTTTTTCCCGATTAAGTCTTCTAATTTCTTGATATCTCCGGCGGCGACTATGCCGTCGCCTCCGAACGATTGGTCGATTTCCATAACCCCTACAATCGGCGTATCCTGAGCTGCTTTCGAAATGAGCAAGTCAAGAGTCCCTGCTTCGCAATCAAGCATGCCCTGCTTAAGGGCATCACGCCGGGCTGAATCTAATTGCTCATCTATAAAGACAATTTCTATACCCTCCTCTTTGCAAAAACCTTTTTCCTGGGCAAGATAAAACAGGCCGTAACCCACCCATTCCTGAAAAGCAATAGTAATGCTGGTAAGCTCCTGCTCTTGCGGTTTTTTACCGCAGCCGGGGAATAAAGCAATAGCCAACAGGAAGAATAACAGAATATAGGTTATGTCTCTACGTAACATAGTTTTACCCCCGATATAGCCGCATCTTTCCCTCTTAAAGATTAAAGAAGCAAAATCATTTGTATTTATCGGCTTTAATAAGTTGCGAAGCAAGCCAAAATAACCTCAAAACCTGTGGATATTCTCCATATCACTCTTAAATACTATAACTGCTTGATTCTGCATAAGTTACCCCCCTGTTTTTTCATCGCACTTGGCACTTGACTATGCTTTTTTAGCTTATCGGACGAAATAACCCCCCGTCCTTGCCGGACTTAATCTGCTATCGACCAGCGACTTGCGACTAATAGCTATCCCATCGGGGTGAGGTCTGCTTCTCGTTTAGCAGTCGCCGGCACGGCGACTAACCTTGTCATTCCTGCGAAAGCAGGAATCCATTCTCCGTCATTGCGAGGCCTAAGGCCGCGGCAATCTCTTTCTGCTATCGACTAACGACTGGCGACTAAATATACTTCGAGAGAGTTGACGTTAAAAAATTAGTATGCTGTCCCCAGATTTCACTGCCAAACTATGAACAACGAACTATCTTCAGATTGAAAAGGTGTAGCCATATTTCCACCCTTTGCCGCTGGTATCTTCCCCATATCCCTGGGCCGTCATTCTCCTTTCCCATTGCCGGGCTGCCGTCTCGGAAGTGAATTGCTGCATTACTTTGAAGTCGCGAGGACTGCCTGCTTCCCTCTTTCTTCTTTCCGGCTCATCCGTAATTCCTGCATACCTCATACTTTCTTATCCGCCAGATTCGGGGCGACCATGAATAAACCATTGCATAAGCAAATCAGTGGTCTGTTCTTGTAGACGAGCGGTTCCTGTTCTTGAACCTGCAATATCCTCAAATGCTTTACGTGCAGAATAAAGCCGCTCTTGTAATTCCTCTATCCAATGCACACAGCTTTTGGGGTCGTGTGGCAATCTGATTTTTCCGCGTATTTCAAAATTTGCCAGCATTGAAGCAAGTGCCGCCTGCTCAACATTGCGATATGTTACTTCTTTGCGGTCTTTTCCGTTGGCGAAGACAACAGCGGCAGGGTCAAACAGATGGTCTGCGCCATGTGCCTTTGCTTTTCCATCAGGTATCTCGCATTCCTCTACAGGCCCTGTCAATGTATTAAGCCAACTCTCTATTGACGGCGTCTTGAAAGCTTCAGGTAATGAATCCCATATACCCGCCGCTAAGTCCTGAGCAGTAAAACGCCGACCGCCTGTTACTGCACGTTGCTCCTGTTTCTGGATTTCAACAACGCGAATTTGTCTGAAATGCTTAGAGGTCTCAAAGTATAGTTCTTCAAGAATTTTAGACCTCTCTTGTTTGTCCTTAATGCCGAGCATTTCTAATACTGCCTCATCAAGTTGACGCCGGTCTTGTTGTGTCAGTTCTTTACTTAGGCTAATGGGCCTCAAGGCCAGCTCACGTGCATGTCCAATATCGTGACAGGCCATCAACTCTTCTTCGACGAGATGGCCGATCTGTCGCTTCTCCATAGAGCTAATCGCCTTTAGGATTTTTTGCGAAAGCTGTTTCGGAACACTCCTCAGGTCTGGTACATCCAAGAGATTAACATCCACGACCTCTGTCTTGAGGTTTCCTTCGGTTCCAGCGTAACGGCCATAATACGTCTTAAAAAGGGCAACAAACGTGCTGTTGAGAACCGCCGGCAATAGGGCAAGTTTATCTTCATCAAGCGCGCGATTAGAAAGATAGAACAGATTATGATTGCAGACTAAACTATCTGGGTTGCTCGGGATAATATGTCTGTATTGCTGCGCCATTGGCCAAAAAGCTGTTCCGGTTGTCGCATTGGTAAGGTCATACCACAAAGTTCTGCTTGCACAGGTAGAGCGTTCCGGTACTGGTACAGATTTTGACTTTTTCGATTCAAACGTGTGCTTGGCGCCCCACTTGATATACTTAGCAACGTATGTCCCTTCCAACTTATCCAAAGGTTTGTTCACCCACAGAACAACTCTATCCGTATCGCTTTCTCTAATCACAGGGCGGCTGACCTGCATTAAACTATGAACCTCCGGCTTTAGGAATTCAGATTCAATCGGATGAAGCGTATTGTCACCAGCCCGGATGATTTTTACTTTTCCGCTTTCAACTTCGTTAATTTTGCAGGACTTCATCAAACCAACGTCGTTCCAGGGCAGACCTTTAGCGTGTTCTTTCAGTACTTCCTTAGTAACATCATGGGGCATAAAGAAAGCGTCACAACCACTCTTGATGCCAAAACTTATCTCCGCTATTTCTCCGAGTTTGACAAAACGGTTACCATATTTTTCCATGAGTCGAAAATAAAGGTCCGGTGCCCGAAGGAAACGGCCCCACTTACCCGCAACATAATCACCCATCGAAATCTGGTTGGTGTTTTCGGAATTTTCTTCGACTTCATCTTCTTCTGCAGAAAGGTTTTCGGGTATTCCTTCACCCAGTAGTAAACCGGCCTTCACGCCTTCATCCCAAAGTTGTTTTTGAACCACCGGGATAATACGCAGGCAGTCATCTTCGTAAAATTTCTCCGTTCTTTCGATAAGCTTTCGCAGGGCCTCGGCTGACGTTTGCCTTGCGGTTTCGTCCCCCATCGCTCGCTCGCCGAGAATTTCTTTCACTGGTTTTCCAAGCCGGACAAATTTCACTACGTTTACATCGCGGGCTTGCATATCACTGCATCGCTGTAAGATAGTGATAGCCGTCTTGATTCTTGCATCTTCAAACCACGGCTCATCCATACTTTCGATTACTGCGATGATTTTAAAATTCTGTAGTATCCACCGCTGCAATAAAAACCCGTATTCTACGTCAAGCCAGCTTGAAGATGTCAGGAAGCCAAAGTAGGCACCCTCTTTAAGCATTTTTGCCGCCACTGGCCAGAAATAACAATGTAAATCGCTGCGACCTCCAAGTTTCAAACCCGGCCATGCCACTGAGCACATATGCTGCATATGCTCTTTACTATTTTTAATTCGCGATTCATAAGAAACACGGTCTTCTCCTTTTGCCCGCTTCATATCTTTGCTTCTTGGTATCAGTTCTTGTCGAACATAAGGCGGATTGCCAACGACAGCATCGAGTTCAGGC
>JBAPXT010000214.1:0-9930 GCA_049284355.1 Sedimentisphaerales bacterium | reverse complement strand
GAAGAGTACGAGCAAAAAAGCGCATCTCGTGAAGCCTGAAGCAAAATACGAGATACGCTTCCCAAGATACGGATATGGCGATGCAATTTAGTGAAATACCGGAAATTCTGGATGAGCTTCGAAAGGGCAGGATGGTCGTTCTTGTCGATGCCGAGGATCGTGAGAACGAAGGCGACCTGCTTTGCGCCGCTGAGAAGGTAACGCCGGAGATTATTAACTTTATGGCCAAATTCGGTCGCGGCCTTATTTGTCTGCCGCTGACAGCCGAGAAATGTGATTCGCTAGGTCTTTATCCTCAAACGATTGAAAATACCGCCCGTTTCGAAACGGCTTTTACCGTCAGCATCGACGCTGCTGAGGGTGTAAGCACCGGCATCAGCGCAGCAGACAGGGCGCGGACAATCCAGGTTGCAATTGCTGAGGGTACCAAACCCGCGGACTTTGTTCGTCCCGGTCATGTATTTCCGCTGCGCGCGCGTAAGGGCGGTGTATTGGTTAGGGCGGGTCAAACTGAAGGAGCCGTTGACCTCACTCGGCTGGCCGGCTTGAAGTCTGCCGGGGTCATCTGCGAAATTATGAACGAAGACGGCTCAATGGCACGAGTGCCCCAGTTGCTGAAATTCTGCGAAAAAAACAATCTTAAAATTGCTTCAATTGCAAAACTCGTGGAATACCGTCTCCAGCGCGAAAGCCAAATCAAACGAATCGAGCATGTAATTTTGCCTACCGACTATGGGGATTTTAAGCTCATTGCTTACCAGAGCATAACCTCACCGGAGCCGCATCTGGCATTGTGCAAAGGCAGCGTTGGCGAGCTTGATGAGAACGGCAGGCCTATCGAGCATACAGAACCGGTACTGGTAAGAGTGCATTCGGAATGTATGACTGGCGACCTGTTTCATTCGCAAAGGTGCGAATGCGGCTACCAATTGATAACTGCGATGGAGATGATTGAAAAAGTCGGCAAAGGGGCATTGATTTATCTCAGACAGGAAGGAAGAGGCATCGGCCTGACGAACAAATTGCGGGCTTATAAACTTCAGGAGCAGGGTCTGGATACCGTTGAGGCCAATCTGAAACTGGGCTTTCTGGCTGACAAGCGGGACTATGGCATTGGTGCTCAAATCTGCCGCGATTTGGGGCTCAAAAAAATACGCATACTGACCAACAATCCAAAGAAAATAAGTCGCCTCGAAGTTTATGGCATAAAAATTGTTGAGCAGGTACCATTAAAGGCTGAGCCCGGCAAACACAATATCGACTATCTCAGGGCCAAAAAATACCGTTTTGGCCATATGCTTGATGAGGACTTGTAGTTTTATGAAAGCCATTGCTGTAACAGTGCAGATGTTTTTATTGCTTTTAGGCGGGGTAGGTTGTGAACCGGTTGACGTCGAATCGTCCTCCGCTGCCGGTAGCGGTTTTAATCAGCTCTCCGAATATGGCCCCGTGAAAATTGATATTATGCCTTTGACTGAATTTACCGCCGAAAATGGCGAAAAACCTTCAAAAATAAAGGTCTATGTGACTTTGCTGGATGCATTTGATTGCCAGATAAAAACACCCGCCGTATTTCGCTTTGAGTTATACGACAGAGCTTCTCGCTCCGCTGAGCCGAAGGGCAGAAGAATTCTTATTTGGCCGGATATCGATTTGAATGATGCGGCAAAAAACAACGGGCACTGGAGGGATTTCTTAAGGGCCTACGAATTCAATTTGCCTTTCGAGCCGGAAAGTGGCAAAAGCTACATATTACAGGTGACATCTCTGTGCTCAAGCGGCAGGCGGCTTTCGGCTGAGTTTGTCCTTAGACGCACAAATTGATAAATTCGGATTGAGTGGATTTTATGGTTTCTGCTTTGCATAAATTTGATGGTTTCCCGGTAAAAAACAAAACATATTTATTTTAACCTTTTTCTAAGGAGAAATATTATGTCCAGAAAATTGTGTCTTCTAATCTCTTTTATTTTGGTGACGTGGCTTTCTGCCGTTCAGGCCGAGCCTATCACGGTTGAAAACTTCAGCTTTGAGCTGCCTGGGACAGGAAAAGTGCAGATAAAAGACCCTTGTGTGCCGGGTTGGACTCAAGCAGACCCTAACATCGAGGCAGGCATAGAGTCCAATGGTAAATGGGGGGCCACTGACGGCAAGTGGACTGGCTATCTGGGCTCTGGTGCTGAGATTTACAACCTGACTGATTACACCATACAGACCGGAGATAAATTTCAGATGGTATTTGATGCTGTAAGCACCTGGCAAGCTAAGGTTCTGTCGGCGGAATTGTATTATGACGATGCGGGAAAGCGGGTAGTAGTAGCCACAAAAGAAGTTGACTTGGGAAATCTTCCTCAGGGTGCATGGCAGAAAGATCTTACCCTCGACTTTAACGTCGGCGATGCGCCGGCTTCGGTCGGACACAAAATCGGTATCCAGTTCAGCCATTCATCGGGATACAACCATTGGGTTGGGCTTGACAATGTCCGCCTTAATAACCTGAAAAAAACTGATGCCCCAAAACCCGCCAAATAAAAGCTTGGCGTACAATATCCTGCTGGCGCATCAACGATTTACGGCCCGGTTAAATTAAATTGACCGAAAAGGGTTAATTTGCGATTATATCCTGCACTTTAGCCTCATTTTTTGTTTATTTTTTATAGGAACCTTTTGGACTGATGTTGGTCTAAATAAGGAGAAAAGGCTTGACCGAAACTGCAAATATCAGCGTTGATGATGCCGTCCTGGTTCAGCAGTCCCGGCAGGGCGATTCTGCAGCGACCGAAAGGTTGATTCGCAAGTATCAGAATCGAATATATAACGCCATATTGAGAATTTGTGCAAACCCCGACGATGCTGCGGAACTTACTCAGGATACGTTTGTCAAAGTAATAGAGAATATAGATAAATTCGAGGGCAGAAGCAGCTTTTATACCTGGGTCTTTAGGATAGGCGTGAATTTGACATTGAATTACTGCCAGAGAAGCGTCAGGCTGGGGCTTAAAAGCCTCGATGATGTTGAGGACAACGAGCAAGACAATGGGGCTGCGGGGATGTTGAAGGAAATTTTGGCCGATGATAGTTTGCCCGACCCCGCTGTCGTGGCCCAGAACAAAGAGTTATGCAAGATAGTTGTGAAAGCCCTTAGAAAACTGGATGATGCACAACGGGCTGTCCTTGTCTTGAGGGATATTGAAGGTATGAATTATGCTCAGATTGCAGAGGTCCTTGGTATCGAGTTGGGTACGGTTAGAAGTAGGCTCAGCAGGGCCAGAACCAGTCTGAGGGAGATTATGGAGGCGGTTTTGTAATGGACCATAATGAAATTACAAATATTGATGAATTGCTCAATAGCTTTATTGATGGAGAGCTGGACCAGAGGCATCAGACCGAGGTTCAGCGGTTGATAAAGCATGATGAGCAAATTGCCGGGCGCCTGCAAAAACTTCAGAACTGTAAAAGGTTGGTCAGTTCGTTGCCTTACGCCGAGGCTCCGGATGGGATGCTGGAGGATATTAAAGCTTCACTGGAAGAAAAGAAACTTCTCGTTCAACCTGCCCCCGCTAGGCCGCGATTTGACAAACGCCAGGGCCAGAGGCATTTGCTGGTTCGAAGGCTTGTCGCTGCCGCTGCTATGATTGGACTGGTAGCTGTTTTAGCGGCGGTGATTTACTCTATAGTTGTTCCAGAGGCAACCACAAAAAAATCGATGGCCGCTGATAATTTGCTGCGGACGTCCGGGAAATATGCCGTCCAAAAACCTCAGCCGGCCGTAACGGCGACCGCTGAAAAACCAGTCGGACAGGCTACCTTCGCAAAAATGGAATTTAGCGGCAGGCTCGAATTGAAAACGAGCAGTCCTTCTGAAGTCGTCTCTTTCATCAACAAAGCGATTGATGAGTATAATGTCCCTTCGGGCGAGCGAACTGCGGCGGCCCCGAGCGAGCTGGGACAATCACTTGCTCTCAGTTGCAGCCGGCAAAATTTAAGGTCCTTCCTGGCTGATTTGGGTGCTATTTGGAATAAATTCGATTCGGCTACATTGTTTGTTGGGACTGACAGGATGGAAGGACAAATAGCAGTTGACGCAGTTACTCCTGAGCAGATTATCGAAATTGTTAATCGGGATAATTTCGAAACACAAATAAAAACAGCAAAGTATTTCGCCGCGATGAACAATATGACCGGGCTCTCACCGGGCAAAGAGGTGTTATTTGCCGTTGACAAAAGCACGCCTGCTTTGATAACCATACCCAAGCCCGTCTTGACTTCGAGCGAAAAATCGGTTACAAAACTCCCCGCTGGAGCCGGAGCAGGACAAAAAGTCCTCCTGACTATTGTTGTCGTAGGCAGCAAATAACGAATGCTTGATATTGAAAAGTGCTCTCTGGTGGTTATCGACGTCCAGGGCAAACTGGCGATGTTGATGTACGACAGAGACGCTCTGTTCAAGAACATTCAAATCCTTATCAAAGCCGCAAAACTCCTTGATATTCCTGTTCTTTGGTCTCAGCAGTGCCCCGCTGCTCTCGGCCCGACTGTCCCTGAGATTGCAGAGCTGCTGGCGGACAACGAGCCGATAGACAAAACGAACTTTAGCTGCTGCGGCGATGCTCAATTCATCAGAAAGTTAAACTTTAATCGTCCTCAAATTCTGCTCTCCGGCATAGAAACTCACGTCTGCATTTATCAAACAGCGGCTGACTTGCGGGATAAGGGCTTTACCGTGAACGTGATTGCTGACGCCGTTTCGTCTCGGACGCTGGATAACAAACAAATCGCTATAACCAAAATGCAGATGGCGGGAATCAATATTTACAGCACCGAAATGGTTCTCTTCGAACTATTAAAAACAGCCGACCACCCACACTTCAAACAAATCGCAAAACTGGTAAAATAGGTTTCCTTTCTGTAATTGTTTTAATAGATCCCTCGACCGCGCTCGGGACAAGATTGGCTTTGTTTGGGTTCGTTTTGACCAAGTGTCCAATTTCATTTTTCGTTATAACTGGTTGTTGATACTTGTGTTACAAACACTTGACTTTTTTGAAAATTGGGTTCGTTTCGCATAATTTATCTCGTAAAGCGTCGTGCGTATCGCGTATTGCGCAGCGCCACCGCAGGCGGACGACAGTAACAAAACAGAATCCACCGGTGGCAGACCCCATTAGAGTAAACGACACTCTAAACAATGGGGCAGGCGAGATTTAATAGATTACTTGACTTTAGCCGGAGGGCATTGGGAATTCCTCTAAAAAGTTTCCGTTTCGAGAATCCGCCGTCGCCAAGGCTATGGCGGACAAGTGGTTCGGCCATGCTGCGCAAAATACGCCTCATCCACAGTTGGACGAACTTGCGCGTTTGAGTCGAAAATTATGGGGTTTTGGGGGGTGCGGTTTTGGCTAAGTCGTTGCAATTAAAGAAACAAAAGAAATTTCAAATTAGCCGTTTTGGGTGTCCAACTACCAACGCTTTTGATTGAAAGTTTTGCCACGAAGTCGCCAAGACACTAAGAAAATTAGCCACGGATTTCACGGATGACACAGATTTTTTGGTTTGACGGGTTAGAAAATTTTGGGTAGCGTATGGTTTGAAAGTTTAATCTTTTATATGAGGGCTTAAACAACACATAAGAGAAGCGGACAGTTATGGCTGAGCAATATGAAGAATGCAGGGAAAGTCTTGATAAACTAGTTACTTGGTACAACGAAAGAAAAGCAGACCGAAACGAGGCAACCACAAGGCTGCACTTGATTGACACTTTGTTTTTGGAGTGCTTGGGCTGGAGTAAGGACGATGTAAAAGCGGAGGAGTCCCAAGACGGCGAATACACTGATTACACTTTTTTTGCATCGAGGCGAATGCTAATAGTTGAAGCGAAACGTGAAGGAGACTATTTCGAGTTGCCTGTTGGAACCAAGGGTCTTGTGCGTTCCATCGCTGGACTTTGCCGAGATTATGCGAACGTTAAGCAGGCATTGGAACAAGTGGCAGAGTATTGCCAAAAGCGAGGTGTACAATTTGCGGCTGTGTGTAACGGGCATCAAATCATAGTATTCATCGCCGTTCGTAACGATGGAATAGCTCCTTTAGATGGAAAAGCTTTGGTTTTTGCATCTCTTGAGACGATGAGAGATAATTTTGTAGAATTCTGGGATGCCCTATCAAAAGCTGGAGTGCAGGAAAAGAAGCTGGTTTCAAAATTGATAGGTGATAGGGTTACACGAATTCCCCCGAAGTTATCTGCGTCTATTATGGACTACCCAGGGATAAAGGGAAGAAATGTCTTTCAAACAGATTTGCAGATTTTGAGTGAGTTAATAATGGAGGACATTACAACTTCCCCTGCTTTGGAGGAGAAATTCTTAAGAGAATGCTACTGCAAAAGTGGGGCGCTTTCTCAACACTCGCTTTTGGCGAAGCAGATATTGGAAGCAAGGTACGAAGCTTGGGCGGGCGAGAACGCTACAGGGCCGATACTTGTTCCAGCTACAACTAAGGATGGGATAACTACAGAGCTACTAGCGGAGAGCATTACCCGTAGGCCAATATTACTAATCGGTGATATTGGGGTAGGAAAAACAACTTTTATCCGCAACCTCATTACGGTTGAGGCAGCAAAACTTTTAGAGAATGGGATTGTATTACACATAGACTTAGGTTCGAAGGGGAGTCTCCGCAAGGATTTGCGAGAACTCATATTAGATGAGATTTATAGGCAATTGAATGAAAACTACAACATTGATATATATGAGCGCAACTTTGTTAGAGGTATATACAATATTCAACTCCAGTTTTTTAAAAGGGGCATATACGGCGATTTAGAAAAGGTGGACAGAGCCGAATATACGAAGAAAGAAATAGCGTTCTTAGAGAAAAAACTGGAGAAACGAGACGAACACACAAGATATGCTGTACAGCATATCGATAGCGGACGGCAGCAACAATTTGTTTTGTTTTTGGATAATGCTGATCAGCGAACAGAGGATGTTCAGGAGCAAGCATTTCTTATCGCGCAGGAAATTGCTCAAGGATGGCCCACAATTGTGTTCGTGTCATTGCGACCAGAAACTTTTCACAGGTCTATTCGATCTGGGTCGCTCAGCGGATATCACCCAAAGGCGTTTTCGATCTCTCCTCCAAGGATTGAAGCTGTGTTAGAGAAGCGGTTGGAGTTCGCCCTTAGTCTGGCCTCTGGGGAAATTCCTATACAGTCCCTCGGTGCTAGAACAGGAGTAAAATTGCATACGATGGGGAAAATAATGCGCGTGTTCCTGGAATCTATAAGAAGATCAGATGAACTAGTAAGGTTTATAGACAACATTGCTGGTGGAAATGTTAGAATCGCTCTAGATTTGGTCAGGCAATTCTTTGGCAGTGGTCATGTGGATACAGAAAAAATAGTCAGGACCTATGATGAGTCTGGTTCGTATTACATCCCGCTCCATGAATTCCTAAGGGCAGTTATATATGGTGACGCAGTACATTATCAATCGGATCAATCTTATTTAGCAAACATTTTCGACATTTCGGTGCTTGACCCAAAAGAGCATTTTCTTGTGCCGCTTTTGATTGGCTTTCTTCGTGATGAAGGACTTAAAAGTGGGCGAAAAGGGTTTGTTGATGCTTCTCGAGTTTACGAGAACTTGGGGGGGTTAGGGTTTACTACGGAACAAATTGATGCGGTTGTTACGAGAAGTTGTAAAAAGAAACTTATTGAGACAGGCGCGAGGAAAGTATCAGAGGTAGGAGAACCTATGATAGGGCTGATGCGAGCGACCTCCATTGGAATCTATCATATTACATACCTTTGCCGAAACTTTAGTTATGTCGATGCTGTAATAGTAGACACACCTATTCTGGACGATGATACAAGAGACAAAATTCACGATGTTCATACGATAAGGGAAAGACTTGACAGAGCAGAAGTGTTTAGGGAGTACCTGAACAAACAATGGAAAGTAGTACAAAGGTTCGCGTACGAGTTCGACTGGAAGAGTGTCTCGGCGGACTTAGGGGCAGAAATAGAATCCATTCGGAAACAAATATGATAGCCATGAAACAGGTTTGCAGTTTAATGGATGACACAACAGCAAAATGAATAAAACAGTATCCGAGCAGAAGGCAGCAACAGCGAACCCCCGTCACGAGCAACGAGGATAATCGAATTATTTTTTATCGGTTGGATTGGATTTGTCTTTTTTGGATGGTTTCAGTTCTTTGGGCTTAGTCTCGGGTTCTTTCTTCGCGGTAGTGGTCTTTTTCTCGCTTTCTTTGTCTTTTTTATAGCCTTTACTTCTGTAGTCGGTTTGATAAAAGCCGCTGCCTTTAAAGATTACGCCGGAGCCGGAGCCGATAAGCCGTTTCAAGTTTGTCTTCCCGCACTTGGGGCATTTGCGCAACGTCCTGGCTTTCATAGACTGGAAATGCTCAAACTCGTGTCCGCAATTCCCACATATATACTCATAAGTAGGCATTTATTCGTTCCTCGTGTCTCGTCGCTCGTCGCTCGTATTATCGGTAGTTTTATCCTCTGCGTCTGTTTGCTCTTGTTCGGCCTGTTCCTGTTGCGGAACCTCTTGTTTTGAAGGGGGCTTGTTAACAATTACCCTGCTTGGCCGGATGACCCTGCCGTTGAGCTTGTATCCTTTTTGTAACTCTTCGAGCACAACGTTTTCTTCTTTTCCAGATTCCGCCTTTTGCATTATTACCTCATGTAAAGCTGGGTCGAACTTTTCGTCCAGCGCCTTTACATGCTCTATGCCGTGTATCTTCAGTATGTCGAGTATCTGGTCGTGGATAATCTGGATGCCTTTGACAAGGACATCTGCGTTTTTTGCTGTGTGTGCGTTTTGAAGCGTATGTTCAAGATTATCAAGGGCCGGTAAAAGTGTCTTTATTATTTTTTCCTTCTCGTATGCGACTGTATCGGTAATTTGTTTGGAAGTTCGCTTTTGGAAATTCATGTAGTCGGCGCTGACACGCTGCAGTTTTCCAAAAAGCTCATCTCTTTCTTTTTGCAAATCCCCTGTTTGTCGGCGAAGCTCCTCTAATTCGCTATTCTTCGCCTTCGGCTCTTCCTGCTCTTTCGGTTTTTCTTTTTCTTTGTGTTTCATAGGTTCGACCCTTCGGCCTCGCTCCCGGCTTCGCCTTCGGCTCCGCCGAGGCGAGCAGGGCGGGCAAGCTCACTACAGGTCAGTGGTTACCAAAATATTTTTTTAGCTTTTCAAGAAAACCTTTGGACTGGGGGTAAACGGTTCTATCTTCGGTTTTGGCAAATTCCTTTAACAGCTCCTGTTGTTTCGCGTTTAGCTTTGTCGGGGTTTCAATAGCGACATGGACAAGCTGGTCGCCGCATCGGCCGCTTCGCACATCCGGCAGACCTTGCCCCTTTATCCTGAAGATGCTGCCGTATTGTGTGCCGGCCGGTATCTTCAGCTGTTTCGCACCGTTTAAGCTCGGCACTTCTATCGATGTCCCAAGAGCGGCTTCCGTAAAGCTTATAGGCACTACTGCAACAACATTGTTTCCGTCGCGATGCAAAAATTCGTGTGGTTTTATCCTGACATAGCAATACAGGTCTCCTCTCGGCCCGCCTCCGCGACCGGGTTCGCCCTCACCGCCTACCCTTACTCCCTGCCCCTCATGGACGCCGGCCGGGATTTTAATGTTCACGATTCGCTTCTTCGGCACTTTTCCGGTGCCTTTGCATTTTTTGCACGGGTTGGTAATGACATGACCGCTGCCGCCGCATTTCCGGCAGGTCGAAACCATCTGGAAAAAGCCGCCTCTGCTTGCCACCTGGCCGCTTCCATGGCAGGTTGGACACTGCCCGGGAGTCGTCCCTTTCGCACAAGCCGTCCCGTTGCACTCAGGGCATATATCCTGGCGGGTAAATTCTATGGTTTTTTCAACGCCCTTGGCAATATCGTTAAG
>JBAPXT010000213.1:0-1534 GCA_049284355.1 Sedimentisphaerales bacterium | reverse complement strand
GCGTATAATCGTTAAACAATGCTCGAGATCCAACTTGGGAGGCCTAAATGAGCATTTTGGGCAGCATCATATCCGGAATATTTGGAAAATCGGCGACCGCCGCCGCCCCAGGCACTGCCGCGAAACCCGCTTCAGCCCCGAAGGGGAGCGTTGATGTCGCTGCGATCCTGGACGATCTCGCCGCGCATTCCGAAGACAATGATTTGGATTGGCGCAAATCAATCGTCGATCTGATGAAAATCCTGAAACTTGATAGCCGACTGGCCGCCCGCAAACAGCTCGCCCAAGAACTGCATTACACGGGAAGCACCAAGAACTCGGCCGAGATGAACATGTGGCTGCACAAGCAGGTCATGGCAAAACTTGTTGAGAATGGTGGGAAGCTGCCAAGCGACCTGCATACTTAGGCCGCTGGCGAGCGTTGGAACAGAGCCATTCGAAGTCGACAGCGCAAGGATCAAAGGGAGAGAGGTAATGACTCAAGATTGGACGGCAGACGTCAAAAAGTATGTTCCAAATGCTGATGATCTCGCGATTAAGGGCATCATCAAGCATTGCCACCATCTGCTTGCCGAAAAGTACGGAAAGCTTGGCATGTTTCATTAAAGGCGGACCTACGCGGGAAGGCCCCACCGTTTATCTCGCAGCCCGTTCGTGAAGGATTTGACTGTGATCCGAGACGTCCGCGCCGAACCAAGAGGTAGCCACGCGGGGACAAGTCGCACGAACTGTTTCGGGTGTCGATTCCGTTGAGGTCAAAGCAACCATCGCGCATGCACAGGTGGAAGGTGCACTTGCGCGTTACGGCCTGGCCCTCGACAACGACCAAGAGCGCTATATCTACTTTTTTGATACGCCCCAGCGTGAGCTACTGAAAGCCGGAGTCATTGCCCGCGCTCGTAGGGTCGTCGGCGGTCAACACGACAGCACCGTAAAATTCCGCCCAGTCGTGCCGACATCAGTATCCGCTGAATGGGCCAATTTGACAGGCTTTAAACTGGAGGCTGATGCTAGCGAAACGGGCGTGGTTCGGTCTGCGTCACTTACGCTGCCCGTCGCAAAAGGACTAATTAAGCGGGTCGCCGCCGGCGATGAAAGCATTAGTGCCCTGTTCGCGAAAAAGCAGACGAAGTTCTTAAACGCGATTGGGCGGCAAACCATCGACTTTAATAAATTGACGATCATTGGTCCTCTTGAAGCGCATCGCTGGCAATTCAAGGACCCCGCATGCCCATGGCCCATCACGGCCGAGCTTTGGCGCCGCCGAGACGGGGCTCAATTGATGGAGGCTTCAATCAGGCTACCGGCAATTCAGGCGGCGTTCGCGATTGCGGGTTTCATGGCCTTCCTTGCTGAGGCAGGGGCAGACCGAGACCAAGAGCAACAGACCAAAACTCGCTGGGCATTTGGTGAGTGACCAAGTGCCATAAGGACCGGATCGCTAAGCAAATGCGAGCAGGGCCCTCGATTTCGGGGATCGATCTGAGTTGACGCTAGTCGGGACCAGAACTGGCGAAGACCACTGAATCCCACG
>JBAPXT010000212.1:0-2299 GCA_049284355.1 Sedimentisphaerales bacterium | reverse complement strand
AGCTCATCTTGTATTGGAAGACCGTAATCCGTGGATTGAAATAACTCTTTCAATCTGAATCAGATTGGGGTAAGCTAACACCCAGGAGGTTAATATGAAGGAAGCACCAGAACGTTTGGGTGTTAGGATAGTTGGAGGTCTGAAGGAGGTAAATACACCATGGCCAGGATCATCCTTGTTAGTAGACTTATTCCGCAAATTGGAGATGGACAGGATAGCCAATAAGGTCTTGCCTGTAAAGCGGTCATCCAAGGGACTGAATCAAGGACAGATGATAGAGACCTTTGTTTTACTCAGTGCTTTGGGAGGAGAAAACATTGATGACGTGCAGCATATCCGGGATGATGCCGGACTAGCCGGTATAGTAGGCTATACACTGCCGGCCCCAGAAACAGCCCGGCAATGGTTAGATAGTTTTCATGATGAGAGGCTCATGCTGAACAGGCCATTGCAGGGTAGTTTTATTCCTACTGAATCAAAACCTCTAGTTGGATTAAAAGAGATAGATCGGCAGACTATCTGGGCATATGTAAATAATGTTAAACCGGGGCAAGAAATCACTCTGGATGTAGATACCCAGATTATTAAAACGAACAAATCCGAAGCTAAATATTGTTACGAAGGTTACAAGGCGTTTCAAGCCATGAAGGTCAGTTGGGCAGAAACCATGTTAGTGCTTAATGATGAATTTCGCGATGGGAATGTATCTCCGCGCAAGGATATCAAAAGGATAGTAGATGAGGCTTTTGATAGGCTACCGCCAAGGGAGTGGAAAATAAAAGTACGGTCCGATTCAGCGGCTTATGATCAGAACGTTCTGGATCACTGGGAAAGTCGCCACTGGGATTTTGCCGTCAGTGCTAAAATGCATCAACAATTAAAACAAGAGATTGAACACTTACAGGATAACGCCTGGCATTTATGGAAGACGGAGAAGTGTGGCGTGATACGGGAATGGGCTGAAGTATCCTACGTACCCGCGAAGAGAAATGAGAAAAAAGACAGTCGTCCTTATCGTTATGTAGCGATCAGGATAAAGCGACAGCAGGGAGAACTTTTTGAAGATGGCAGCGGTATAAGCCACTATGCAATAGTGACTAACCGCTGGGATATGGAAGGCCAAGCACTGGTAGAGTGGCAGCGAGGTAAAGCGGGTACCATAGAGCAAGTACATCATATACTGGTCAGTGACCTGGCAGCCGGGGTATTTCCCAGTGCAAAGCATGGGGCTAATGCTGCTTGGCTGAGGTTACAGGTAATTACTTATAACCTGCTCCAATTACTTAAGAAAGTCGCCTTGCCAGAAGACTATGTTGAATCTCATCCCAAAAGATTAAGGTTTATGATTTTCACCGCTACAGGTAAACTGGTGAGCCATGCCGGGCAAGTATTGTTACGTATAGCAGATAAACTAATGGCTGTAATAATCTCTCCAGGGAGAAGCAAAATAGCGGCATTGGCATGGATATAAGGTAAGAGACCGAATTATAGTGTATTTTTGAGATAGTCTGATGGCTACCTTAAAGTCGGTATGTCCCAAAACTGCCGGAAACTGCTAAAAAGCTGGCGCATCGATCATCAGCGCCATCCAAATAGTACCTTTAAGCCGTTTGGTAATAATTCCCATCCGATTTTTAATTTCTAATGGTCTGAAAAACACAAATCTTTATTTTTTGAAAAGAATCCACGGATTACGGGTCAACGGGTTCAACGTCAATAAGTGTGAAAGCCTACCTCCTAGCCTTTAAAATTGGTAGCTAGAATCCTCAGCCGGAAGTTATTCAGATTCCGGTAGCCATAAGCCATTCTTTTTATTGTCTTAATACGGTTGTTCTTTCCCTCCACAAAACCATTGGTAATACGGTAATCAATATAGTTGAGTATATCTTGGCGCCATTTCTTGAGAGTAGGTAGCAGATGTTTGAATTCGGGGAAAGTACCATCTATGATGGTCTCCTCAAAAACACCCAAATTTACTTCAGCTTCAGCTCTCGTCGCCGTCCGATACCAGCGTCTGAAACCTTCTTTCAGTCTCCAAGCATCCTTAAGTTCAGGATACATTGAAAATAGTTCCTCAAGATGCAACCGTTCCCGGTCGGTTAGATTCTCGGCACGCTTGAGCAGGGTATACCGACTTCTGAAAAGTTCTCGACTCTTAACTTCTTTCCATCTGCCTCCCTGTAACCGGCTCCGTACTTTATCCAGAGCATCATTAACATGCCGGATGAGATGTAATTTATCCACTACTACTTTCGCCTGGGGTAAACACATCTGGACTGCCTGACGAAAAGGCTCATGC
>JBAPXT010000211.1:0-25840 GCA_049284355.1 Sedimentisphaerales bacterium | reverse complement strand
CCATATCTGCGTTGGCGGCAAGGAGGAAATTTATTATGTCAGGGCCGAGTACGAAAAACAGCTCGATGAACTAAAGCGGGGCACAGACGCAACTGCGGACAGCGGGGGCGAAGAATCAATTGTTGCTGAGGAGCTTCATGAGGTGGGCCGAATCAATCAGATTAATGAAGAACTCAAGAGCACCTGGAATCTGGACTTGAAGGATTTTCTTCTAAAACCAGCCAGGGATGTGTCCGGCGAGGCGCTGCCGACAAAATTCCAGCTTATCAACGGCGATGATAAATACGACGTCGTCTCGCTGGGTGATGTCTGCACCGGGGTAAGGCAGATTGGCGGAAGGGGAGTCGAGATAAAACGCTTCAAAGGGCTAGGCGAGATGAACGCCGAGCAATTGTGGGATACGACGATGAACCCTGCCACCCGGACGTTGTTGTGCGTCAAATTAGACGATGCAGGCGAGGCAGACCGATTGTTCAGCATCCTTATGGGCGAAGATGTTGAGCAGCGCCGCGACTTTATCCGCGACCACGCCCTTGAGGTCCAAAACCTCGACATTTAGGAGACTTGCGGCGGAGGGGTCTTGTTTTGTGGTGGAGGGGAAAGTGGAAGTTAGCAGGATGAAAAAATTACAGGCGAAGATTTTGGCGGCCTCTTTGGCACTGTCGGCTTTTAGTTTGACCTGCTTTGCGGACACATTTACAAATCACCAGACCGGAGAGGTTCTGCATGGGTACTTAGCCGGCCAGGCTGAAAATGGTGAAACAATCGTCAGTACAAAGGAAAAAGACCAGGTCAAGCTCGATTTGGCGCAGTGGCAGGTTGTTACTGACCGGCTGGGCAGGAACAATAAAGTAATCATTTTAACCATCGATGATGAGATTGAATATGAGATTGAAACCCAGGCCCTGGAACAGGAAGTAGCCAAGCTGCCGAGTGAAGGGCCATTATTTATTTTGTTTGAGATAGACACGCCGGGCGGCCGGGGCGATTTGACCCAGCGGATTTGCGGGGCGATTACGCAAATCAAGGGCTGTCCCACAGTTGCTTTTGTCAAGGGCGGCAAGTACGGAGGAGCCCTCTCGGCCGGCGCTGCTGTTGCATTGGCGTGCGATAAGATTTATATGGCTGGCAATACTGTAATAGGCGCCGCCACGGCGATAGCTATTTCCGAGACCGGCCGGCCGGAAAGTTTGAAGGAAGCTTTCGGAGAGGAAGTTGGCGAGAAATTTGCATCAGCCTGGCGGGCGTACCTTGCTTCTCTGGCAGAACGAAACCGCCGGCCGGGATTGCTGGCAAGAGCGATGGTTGACAGGAATACTGAAGTTGTTGAGGTCTCCGACGCCAACAAGAGACTCTTTATTGACCCCGTCAACAAAAAGCCTCAACAGCAGCTTGTGCATACCTGGAGCAAAAAGGGCTCGCTCCTGACATTGACTGCTGCAGAGGCGGTCGGATGCGGGATTGCCGACAAAGTTATCAACTCGCGTCAGGAACTTCTTGGTAAATTGGATGCGGCCGGCGCTGAAATTGTGATGGACAATGGAATCCAAGAGGCCAGAACGGAATTGAAAAGAGCTATGGGGCAGGTAAACAGAATAAGAAAGTCCATTGATTTAAAAATCGCGCAGTCTAAATACCCGCATCCCAAGCCCAAGGTGCTCGAAATTCTGCGCAGCGCCAAAAGTGAATTTCAAACCTTGATAAAACTGGCCAAGAAGTATCCTGATTTGGAATTGGATGTACAATCGCTGGAGAAGGAATTAAATTCCATAGAGGCGGCCTATCAGGATATAAAGAGGAAGCAGCCGTAATTTCGAAACAGCAAAAACGTTTTTTGCCGTGTGCAAAGAAATAGACCCTGTTTTGCAAAAAGACGGGGAAAACAGGAACGCAGTATAATAGTCGAGACCCTGTGGAGTTTTATTACAAAAAAACCGAAGATTTTACTTGCAAAGATTATTCAGCTTGTCAAAATGACAGAGGTCGGTATCTAAAAATAAATATTAAGATAGAATGGGGTGCAAATTATGAGATGGAGGCGAGACCAGATAGGTAAACAAATATCTATTGCTCTGACTCTTTTGGTTTGCATATTGTTATTAGTAAGCGGCTGCAACGGAAAGGCCAAGGCGCCCAAAGAGATTGCGAGAACGGAGTCTGAGAAGAAAAAGGCCGAGATGCTGAAGGCAATCGAGCAGAAGTTCGAAGATGCCGAGGCGCATTTCAAGCTTGGCAAGTTGTATCAGGCTGACAGCATGTGGTCTCAGGCGGAAAATCAATATAGTATCGCTTTGAACTTTGACCCTGCTCACAAACAGGCACAGGCAGCGAGAGTGAAGGTGTTGACGAGTGGCGGTGATAAGGCCAAGGCCAAGCTGCTGGCGGATGAGTACATAGAGCGGGCCAACATTTCGGCGGCGGCGTCTCTTCAGCTTGCACTGGCGTTTCAGGAGCAAGGCCTGGACGATTATGCATTGAAATCTTATCAGCAGGCACTTCATATGGCGCCGGATTCGGCCAAGATTAACAGGCAAATTGGCTACTATTATTTGAGCAAGGGCGAAAGGGACCTGGCGAGGGAGTATCTGAGCCGCAGTTTCCAGCTTAATCCTAGTCAGCCAGAGGTAGCCGGCGAACTTGGCCGACTCGGCGTGGAAGTGAAAATACCGCGAAAGACCATAAAGAGCAACCCGGCGAAGCTGGATAAGATGGTGGAAAAGTCCGAGAAGAGCCCTAAGTCGAAGTAGAGACAGAAGTTAGGCGGTAGAAGTAAAGTTTGAAATTGTGGATAGATTTTTTATGGCCCTGTGGCGAAAGGATGCGCCGCAGGGTTTTTTGTTGTGGAATCCGCCTGAGGCGGACAAGAATATTCGAAAACGTTCGAAAACGTACAAAAACTATATAGAAACGTACAAAAATTGTATTGAAATATTCGGAAATTTTGCCTGTATCGCGCAGACCAAGGAAACTCGAGGAAGCTATCGGCAAAAGCGGCAGATGAGTCAGTGGTCGATACATAAACTGTTACGAAGCCGCTGTAACAGGTAAAAGTTTTTTAATCTTGTCCAATAATATTTCCGGGTCAAGAGGCTTGGAAAGAGTAATATTGTTACCAACAATTGAGCCGGACTCTTTCTCCTCTGCCTTTGAACGCAGAGCAGTTAAAAATATCACAGGAATATTTCTGGTTAAGGGATGCTCCTTCAACTCCGCTGCCACTTCGTCGCCTTCCATCTCCGGCATTATTATATCAAGTACAATAATGTCAGGGCGCTGCGATTTTGCCAAAGTTATGGCATCGGCGCCATTAGTCGCAGTAATAACAGAATATCCTTCAATTGTTAATCTTTTACCAAGCATCTTCAGGACATCTTCTTCATCGTCGACAATAAGAATAAGCACCTTCTTCATGATATTGCCTTTCCTGTTAAAACCCTGTTAATTTTTAGAGGTTACGTTGGTATTTTATTTTCATCCATTTCTGCCACGCTATCTTGTCCCAGGACCTTTTTTACCAGGCCGATCAACTGTTCAGGTTCAAACGGTTTGGTAAGATAAGCGTCTGCTCCGCTGGCCCAGGTTTTTTCATCAAGAATCCTGGTGCTGGCAGAGATTAAAATTATAGGGATGTGCTTTAACTGGTCGTCCTTCTTCAATATTTTGGCAACATGGTCGCCACTGATCACCGGAAGATACACATCAAGAATTATCAAGTCGGGTATAATTTTGCGTGCCAGGTCCAATACCCCCCAGCCGTCTGCACAGCCAAATGCCTCATAACCTGTTTTCTTTAATCTAAGCAGTGTAACTTTCAGCAGGTCGGTCTCGTCGTCAACAACAAGTATTTTTTTACCCATAGACTTCTCCTTTTTATTAAACAGCGAATCTGATTCACTTCTTAATTAAAACTTCTTTTAGCTTCTCCATCAACTCGTCCGTATCCACTGGTTTCACAAAATACCCAGATATACCCAATTTTTCTGCATCCTCTTTTGTTTGCTTATCGCTTACTGCCGTGAGCGCTATTACAGGTATGTTAAATGTTTTGGCATTGGCCCTTAGCCTCTGAAGCACTTCAATGCCGGTACCTGCGGGCATTATGATATCCAAAAGCACCAAATCCGGTTTTAAGTCTATCGTCCGCGTAACCGCCTGCACAGCATCAAATGCCGCTTCTACCTTGTATCCTTCGCGTTGTAACCTCATGCCAAGCAGCCGTGCCCAATCTATATCATCATCGATTATTAAAATAGTCTTAGTCACACTAATATCCCTTCTTTAACAAGAGGCAGGACAAAATGGAAACTTGAGCCATGACCTGCTTCTGACTCTGCCCAGATTTTTCCTTTATGGGCAAGAATTATCTCTTTAGAAATGGCCAACCCCAGGCCAGTGCTGGCTTTTTTCTTGTCTCTTATGCCATCTAATTGCTCAAAGGCCTGAAAAAGCTTTGGCATATCTTTGGCTTTAATACCCCTGCCGGTATCCTGCACAATTACATGCACCGTATTATCTTCGTGCCTGGTGCGAGTAGTAATATTTCCGCTTTCGGTATATTTTATAGCGTTACTCACCAAATTAGTAAGCACCTCAACAATCCTGTCTTTATCAAACTTTGTCCTGGGTACGCTATCGTCTAAATCTACCACTAAATCCAACCCCTTTTCTTTTGCCAAAAGAAACATGGATTTATTGACTTCCTTCGCTGTCTCATTAATATCATTTTCCCGGACATCAAACTCCATTTTCCCTGAAGTTATTTTCTGGAAATCCAAAACATTATTAATCAAGCGTCCGAGTCTATCGGTATTTTTTTTCGCGGTATCCAAGAGGTCCCTCTGCTCCCCATTGATATTTCCCACCAAGCCCTCCAAGACAAGATTTATGCCCTCTTTGATAGCCCCGAGGGGGCTCCTGAGCTCATGTGAAACCATAGAGGTAAATTTAGATTTTATATCTGTAGTGGTTTTTATTTCCTCCAGACGTCTTGTCTTTTCGTCTATCTGTTTGCGCTCAGTAATATCACGGAAAGACCCCATTAGATATGTCTTTCCAGTAATTGTAACGGGCGCTGCGTTAACGTCAGCATAAAAGACGCTGCCGTTCTTTCTCTTTACCGGTATATCAGTGACGAGGGTAGTTCCTTCTTTTGTTTGCTTTTCAAATTGACTAATAACAAAGGGGAGGTCTTTTTGGGGATGAATATCCATGGTGCTTAATTTTTTAAGCTCTTCCTGGCTATAGCCGAGCATTCTGCAAATTGTTCTATTACCCATGTAGAATTTTCCATTTTCCAAATCGGCCAGCAATATTCCATCAGTTGCATTGTCAAAAATAACTCTAAACTCCTCTTCATTCACCCGTGCCAATTCCCTCTCCATCTGCTTGCGCTCGGTGATGTCATCAATAGTAATGAGAACCATCTGCGTAGAGGCAAGACGCCGGGCATTGAAAAGCATTATTTTCGGTCCGATGGTCTCAAAGTCGTGCGCAATCTCGTAGTTATCAAAGGCGCTGTTCTTGAGAAGGAGATTCTCCAAGAGATGTCGCAGCCTGGGAATGTCCCACTGCCGGTTGCCCAAATCGTAAATGAGCCGGCCTTCGGTTTTCTTATGGTCAACCTTAAAGGTCTGGTAGAAGGAACGGTTGGCAGAGATTACCTTCAGGTCGGTATCCAGCACTATCAAAGGCTCCCTCATTGTCTCTACGATGTTTTCAGCATACGCACGAGCTTCCTCGATTGTTTGCTGTGCTTTCCTGTGCTCGGTGATATCAATAAAAATCGCTACCACACCATTAATCTTATTATCCAAGGTGCGGTATGGCCTGATATATACCGAATACCAGCTTCCTTCCCGGCTTTTTATTTCAAATGTTTTCGGACGAAGGGACTCTATTACATCCGAAAGTGTTTTCTCTAAATCCGGAATATCTATACTGAGTTTAATTTTATTTATCGGCCTGCCGATGTCAGAAGAAATTATATTAAGCACCTTTTCTGTCTGAGGAGTTATCCTGCGTACACATAAGTCTGTCCCCACCATAACGACCGGCATATTGATGCTGTTAAGTAAATTTATCAAGTCATTATTCAGCAGAACGACTTCCTTATTACGGTTCTGCAACTCCTCGTTAGTGGTAATCAATTCTTCATTTGAAGACTGCAATTCTTCTTTGGCAGTTTCCAGCTCCTCGTTGGTGCTTAGCAGCTCTTCATTACTTGACAGTATTTCCTCGTTAGCAGTTTTTACTTCTTCGTTGGCGTTTTCCTGTTCTTCTATAATTGACTGGAGGTATTCTTTAGTTTCCGAGAGTTCTTTCTGCAGGGCCCCGACATACTTTTCGTCTTTAACAGATTTCCCTCTCGCCTTTGGCAAATTCTTAGACCCAACCGTCCTGGTAATTTCGTCAAAAAGCACCAGAAAGAATTCTTCTTTAAGGGGTCCGGATTTCACGGGAACAACGGTTATATTAACCCGCATCCTGCGGCCATTATACTTTATATCCTCCGCCTCACGTTTTACTGTATGTTTTGTTTCCCCTGCTTTACATATCGCCGCGCGCAAAGGCAGAAGCAATCCTTCCGGCGCCAATTTGAATATGTTAAGGCTCGGTTTGCCTGCCGCTGATTCAAGGAAACGGCCGGTATGCCCACGGAACTGAACGACCTCCATATCGCTGTCTATCAGTACCCCGCAAGGAGCGTATTCGCTAAGCACAATCCGCTCTACCATGCTTTTAATATCGGTCTCTTTGCCTTTTGTCTCTTTCACAATTTCTAATTTATTTGATGGATAATACTTCGGATATAATCCAAGTTTTGGCTCTGCCGACAGATATTTTTTTACGAAAATTCTCTGCTTTCTATCAAGCGTCTTAAAGAGATTTGAACAACCGCCTGCGGATTCCGCGTTTCCCAAGAGGAGAAACCCGCCGGGCCTGAGGGCGTAATGAAATTTACGGAATACCTCCTTCTGCAAGACCGGCTGAAAGTATATAATCAGGTTACGGCAGCTTATAAGGTCTACATTGGAGAAAGACGGGTCACTAAACACATTCTGTTTTGAAAAAATACACATCTCCCTCAGCAGTTTAGAAACCTTATAAGAGTCATCTGTTTTGGTGAAGAATCTTTTTAATCGCTCAGGCGTAAAATCGTCTTTTATATTTTTGCCGTAAATGCCCCGTCGCGCCTTATTAATACTGCTTTCGCTTACATCAGTGGCAAAAATCCGGACAGGGACCGCACTCCTTTTGTTTCCCATCACTTCAATAAGGCATATAGCAATAGAATAAGCTTCCTCGCCGCTGGAACATCCCGGCACCCATACCCTTACCTCCTGACCTTTTGTCTTGTTTTTAAGAATCGCAGGTATTACCCGTTTTCCCAATGTATGAAAAACGTTCGGTTCACGGAAAAAGCTGGTAACCTTTAGCAACAGGTCTTCATAAAGCTCTTCTACCTCGCCTTTATTCTCGCGCAGGAACTTTATGTAGTGTTTGAGATTTTCCAATTTCAGTAAAACCATCCGCCGCGATACGCGCCTGCTGATGGTAGCGGTTTTATAATGAGCGAAGTCCAGCCCCTTGGCCGAGCGCAATATATCAAAAACACTTTCAAGGCCTTTATCTGACGTTATGATTGATTTATCTGTTTTAACAAGCCCTGCAGAGGATATAAGTGGATGTTTTGCTATGCGCTCCAACTCACGGGCAATCTTTTTTGGCGAAAGCACAAAATCCACACATCCTGCGGCAATCGCGCTTTGCGGCATACCATCGTATTTAGCGGATTTCTCATCCTGAGCAAAAGTAATACCCCCTTCGGCCTTTATGGCCTCGGCCCCCAGCGTCCCGTCTGTTGCTGTTCCAGAAAGAATAACTCCGATACTCCTATTGCCCTGTTCTTCTGCCAGCGAACGGAAAAACCAGTCTATCGGCATACGTTTTAAGCCGGCATTTTTCATTTTGTTAAGTTTTAGTTTTCCGCCTGCGATAGAAACATTAGTGCTTGGCGGTATTATATAAACATGGTTGATTTCTATGGGCATACCGTTCTTTATTTCCCTTACCGGCATTTTTGTTAATCTGGCAAGCAGTTCCGTCAGCATGCTTTTATGTCCCGGGGCTAAATGCATTATAAATACAAAGGCCATTCCCGGTTTAGCCGACAGATTCCTGAGTAATTTCTGATAAGCTTCAAGACCGCCGGCAGAAGCCCCGATACCAACGATGGGAAAAGATGCTGTTTTGAGCCCCCCCAGGCATAATCTTTTTCTTTTTGAAGTTGCTCTTATTTTTTTCTTCATATCTACCCCAAAACAAAAAACCCAAATCCTGTGGTTTTCACCACAGAGTTTGGGTTAGTAAGAAAATTTTGTTAAGTAAGATTGTTAAACCAGTTATCCTTGCCTGCCTGCTGTCTCTATCCAATCTTCTATTGGTTTTGTAAAAAAGACAAAAATGCACACCCGAGGGCGCATCGCCCGATATATCGATTCCTGTTTTTCGAGCTGGCTGTTTTGTCTTATTTAGCATCCTTGCAAAACCCCCAATCGCCGTCCCAAAACTGCCCTTTTTACGGCACATGGTAACTGCCAAACCAGCAATACACCTATTCGCCGCCATATTTATCCCCATTTATATTGTATATCGGATTATATGGGGCAAAAACAACAAATCAAACGAATTTTTTGACTAATGCAATCTTTTTATAATCAATGCTGGAATATCGGACCTGAATGCTGGCGGATAATATAAAAAAGGCAAAGTGATGGGTGGTGGCAGGTCGGTAGTAAATTGTCGAAAAACCCTCGCGATAAAAAGTAACCCTCAACAGTAAGGTTGGAGGCCAATCAGGTGAACCTGCTCAACAATATATCGTATAATGGTATTTGAGGAAGATTGTGGTATAATTATGGAATCGAAATGCTTGGCTGCGCGGCAAGGCGTTTAAATATGGTAAATGTCAAGGAGAACCAAGAATGAGTGAAAACGAGAAGAAAGATGAAGGTCAAAAGTGTTGTTGCTGCCAATGCTGGAAGGTAATTTTTATTGCAATTGCACTTCTGGCAATAGGGGCAGTATTCGGCCATGTGATGACTATGAAGTGTCTTGGCGGCCATCATATGATGGGGCCGGGTGGCGGTCATGGCATGAAAGCCTGCTGGGACAGAGGCAACATGGAACGTGAGGGTTGTTGGGAACATAAGTTCCGCGGAGGCAAGGAAGTCTGCGGCGAGCAAGAGGAGCAGTTCGAACATAAGGCCGAGATGGGAAAGTGCAAACCAGGCTGCACTTGTCCAAAATGCTCTAAAAAGGGAGCCTGTTTGTCAGAACCCAATAAAGCCAGTTGTCCGATGATGGACAAGATGGACAAAAAAGAGTGTAAATTCAAGAAAGATTAACCAAATCAATGCCCCCGGCCATCCGTCTTCGTCCTGTGGACTACGCCGCGACAAGTGGTGCTGGGGCTAAGCGGCGTCGCTATTTGTTTGCCAGCAGTTGGGCGAAATAAGCCGGGGCTTTGGTTTGAAAGGTCATCTGGCTGCCGGCAGTGGGATGTTTGAAGGAAATCGATTTGGAATGGAGCGCCAGCCTTCTGAAGCTGTCGCCGGCTTTTCCATATTTTCTGTCGCCAACAACCGGATGTCCGTAATCGGCCAGATGAACGCGGATTTGATTTTTTCTGCCGGTCAAAAGGCCGACCTCCAATAAACTGAATCGGCCGGTCTCCTTAAGGACTTTATAAGCGGTATGTGCGAGCTTACCTTTTGCGGGGTCGGTCGTAGAGTAAACAACATAAGCTTTATTTTCAGCCAGGTATGAGGTAATAATCCCTTCTTTCCGGGCCAGGCGGCCATGAACTACCGCAAGATATTTCTTTTCCGTCTGTTTCCACTGGGACTGCAGTCGGAGTTTAATTTCTTCGCTTTTTGCAAAGACAAGGACGCCGGAGGTCCACTGGTCGAGGCGGTGGACGGTGAAAACCCTGTTTCGCGATTTGGCACAGCCTTTGCGGACATAATCGGTCAGGATGTAATGAGCAGTCCTTGTTTTGTTGAAAGCCGTGCCTACGGTCAACAGGCCAGCGGGCTTATCAACTACGAGGATGTCGCTATCTTCGTAGAGGATTGCCAAACCTTTGGGCAGATGTCTGTTAGTCGAACGTTTTTTCTTGGGCATACGGATTTATATTTAACCACAGATTATGCAGATTACCACAGAGAAAGCAGAAGACAAATAATTTAGGGAAAAAAGGGTTGACAAACGGAGAGAGAATACTATCGTTAATCATCAAGCAAGACGGTTTGCGGCAGAAAAAGTATAAGAAGGCGGCTGTTTGAAGGAGGTATTTAGAAATCAACGGCGAAAATCAAAATCAGGCAGTAAAAGAGACAAGGGAAGTAAAGGCTGAAGCCAGAGAGCCTCAGATATATAATCCCGTCCCGACGCAGATATTTCTGACCAAAGGGGTCGGGCAGCACAAATACCAACTGAAGTCCTTCGAGATGGCGTTAAGGGGAGCTGGGGTAGCACAGCAGAATTTAGTGCAGGTGTCGTCGATTTTGCCGCCCAGATGCAAGATGATAAGCTTAGAGAACGGGCTGAAAAAATTGATACCAGGCCAGATATCTTTTTGTGTGCTGGCACGGTCAGACACCGATGAGCACGGTCGACTCATCGCTTCGTCCATTGGGGTCGCTCTGCCTAAAGACGAAGCGCAGTGGGGCTATCTTAGCGAGGTGCACGGGCACGGGATGAACAGTCAGCAGGCAGGAGATATGGCGGAAGACCTTGCGGCAGGTATGCTTGGGACAACATTGGGACTGGAACTTGACCCGGACAAGGCGTGGTCGGAAAAAGAACAGGCGTACCGGTCGAGCGGACTGTTTGTCAAAACTACCAATATTACACAGACCGCCAAAGGTATGGAAGGGTTGTGGACGACAACGGTGGCGATAGCGATGTTTCTGTTTGATTAGGTTGCCCGCCAGAGGCGGGTAGATCCGCAAGATACAGGTGAATCCACCGGAGGCGGACAAGTTGGGGCTGCTTATTATGGAACAAGGGTTCAACTTCGGATATCTGCCCGAAGAATATTCTAATCCGGAGAAGGCAGGTATAGTCATTATTCCCGTCGCCTACGACGGAACAAGCACGTGGCTTAAGGGGGCCGACAAAGGGCCGACGGCGATAATCGAAGCATCGGCCAATATGGAGCTGTATGATATAGAGACCGATTCGGAGGTCTATAAGAAGGGTATATTTACCGAAGAAGAAATAGGCGGGGAGATTTCAACCGCGGAGATGATTAAAACAGTCACGGAGACGGTAAAGTATTATCTTGAAAACGACAAGTTCACGGTGGTTGTGGGCGGGGAACACTCGGTCAGCGTCGGGTCAATCAAGGCGCACAGGGAACGATACGAGAATTTGACTATTCTGCAATTGGACGCACACTCGGATTTGCGGGAAGAATACAACGGCTCAAAATATAACCACGCGTGCGTTATGGCCCGCGCCAAAGAGCTTTGCCCGATAGTGCAGGTTGGCATCAGGAGTATGGATTACTCTGAAAAGAAATCCTTGGACCCATCCAAAACTTTTTTTGCAAAAGAGATATACAACAACACAGAGTGGATTAAGAAGGCCATTTCCAAAATCAGCGATAACGTATATATAACAATCGACCTTGACGTATTTGACCCATCAATAATGCCTTCGACGGGCACGCCTGAGCCGGGGGGGCTGTTTTGGTATGACGTACTTACTTTACTAAAAGGGGTTTGCGAGAAGAAAAACGTTGTCGGATTTGACGTCGTCGAGCTGTGTCCGGACGACAGCAATAAGGCGCCGGATTTTATGGCGGCGAAGCTTATCTACAAGCTGTTGAGCTACAAGTTCAAAGTATGAAAGAAAGAACAGACAGGTCTTTCAGCCAGGAACTATTTACCAGATATCCAAATAACCCTATTTTGTCGGTGGAGGACTGGCCATACGCGGCCAATTCTGTTTTTAATGCGGCGGCAGCAGAAGCGAAGGGGGAAGTAATATTGCTTGCCCGCGTCGAAGACTTCAGAGGCATTTCCCATTTGACGGCGGCAAAAAGCGACGACGGAATCAGTAAGTGGCAGATAAGCCGAGAACCTGCGCTAAGGCCTGAGCCGAAAAAATATCCGGAAGAAATCTGGGGCATAGAAGACCCGCGGATAACGTGGATTGAGGAGATGAAGAGGTGGGCGATATGCTATACAGCCTATTCAAAAGGCGGGCCGCTGGTATCTGTGGCGACGACCGGCGATTTCAAAACGTTCGAACGTATAGGGCCGGTTATGCCGCCTGAGGACAAGGATGCGGCACTTTTCCCTGTGAGGTTTAAGGGACTGTGGGCAATGCTGCATCGGCCGGTTCCGAGGTCACTGCTTTTTAGTGCTAATATATGGATATCCTTTTCCCCCGACCTTAAACACTGGGGTGAACATCAGGAGATAATCCGGGCCAGAGAAGGAGGATGGTGGGATGCAAACAAGATTGGGCTGTGCGCACCGCCAATGCAGACGAAAGAGGGATGGCTGATTCTTTATCACGGGGTGCGAATGACCGCCTCCGGCTCAATCTATCGACTGGGGCTTGTATTGTTAGACCTCGAAGAGCCCACCAAAGTCATACGGCGCAGCGATGAATGGATTTTCGGCCCAAAGGCACCATACGAGCGCGAAGGCGATGTAGATGATGTTGTGTTTCCGTGCGGATGGATAAAAAAGGGAGATAAGATTTTGGTGTATTATGGCGCTGCAGATTCGCGCATATGTCTTGCAACGGCTGATTTTGACGAAGTGGTCGATTTTATTCTTAAATGTCCTTGCGGCGATTATGCAGAGTAGAATATAAAGAAGATGACGGGCACTAAAAATTCAAGCTATATAGGAAAGAACAGTAAATGTGCCGTTATTGTAGCTCATCCTGACGATGAAACCTTGTGGGCAGGCGGTTTTATGCTGATGCATCCGGAGGTCAAATGGACGGTGGTAACAATCTGCAGAAAAAGTGACGCAGATCGTGCGCCGAGGTTTTTCGAGGCCATCAAAGAATTCAACGCAGCCGGTTATATGGGAGACCTCGATGATGGTCCAGAGCAGACCCCTTTGAGCAATACGAAGGTTCAGCAAACCATAATGGAGTTGATGCCTTTCGACAAATTTGAGCTGATTATTACACACAGCACGGCCTGTGAGTATACGCGGCATCTGAGACATGAAGAAACAGCACAGGCAGTATTGGAGCTGTGGAAATCCGGCAGGCTGGGTGCGGAACGAATATGGTCTTTTGCATACGAGGACGGGGGCAAAAAATATTTGCCCCGCCCCGAGAGGGGCGCCGATTTGCAGGTAGAACTGGCGGAGCGTATATGGCAGAGGAAGTATGATATTATCACCAGGATTTATGGTTTCAGCAAAGACAGTTTTGAAGCGAGGACAACCCCCCGCCAGGAAGCGTTCTGGTATTGCAAAACCAGCGGTTAATATCGAATTTACAGGAGCAGATAAAGATGAAGGTTTTAGTATTATATGATTATCCCCCTTCTCCCGGCGGCCTTGCCACCCAAGGGCAATTGCTGCACAGAGGACTCGAAGAGATGGGGGTTGAGGTTTTCTCCGCTAATTCCGAAGCTGCCCAGGAGAAGGAGTGGTATTACCGGTGGTTTGAGCCTGACATTGTCGTGGGCGTCGGCTACTGGGGACATACACCTTATTTAGTTCTCCACCCGCAAAGGTACGGAATAACGGCAATACCGTGGCTTGTGGCTGACGGTTATATGGCAAATTACGGCGAGATACTTGACAATTTACCTTTAATACTGGTGACTTCGAACTGGGTGAAGAAAGTGTATATGCGTGACGGTCTTAAAGGAGATAACATCGAAGTTTTACATGTCGGGTGTGACACGGACTCCTTTGTCCCTCGCGAGAAGAAAGAGCCCAAGGTTGCCGCCGTTCGCGAGTCATTGGGTGTAGCGGACGACCAGATAATGATATTAACTGTCGGCGGCGATGCTGCATCCAAAGGCGCGCAGGAAGTTATGCAGGCACTGGCAATAAACGACCCGCATGCCCCGGACTGGAAATATGTTTGCAAGGTCTGGCCTCAGCCGAGAACGGAACAACAGAATCTGGCGGACATACAATTGGCCACTAATTTAGGAATAGATAAAAGTGTAGTTTATACCACCGGAAAAGTTTCGAGAAACTTTATGCCATATCTTGTAGCGGCGTGTGATATTTATGCGGCACCATCGCGTTTAGAGGGTTTCGGAATGATTCAAGTTGAGGCGAACTCGTGCGAAAAACCTGTAATAGGAATAAAGGCGATGGGAATGCTGGATACGATGGTGCACGGCAAAACAGCCTTTTTAGCTGAAGTTGCGCAGGAGATTCGACTTCGAGAAACGATTCTTGGAGATGAGTCCGGCTACAAAACAGGCCATAAGTACACCTTCAAAAGGGCAAGGACAGTAGATTACCGGGCAAGTGTTCATGATATAGCCAATTACCTTATGGATTTGATGAGCGATGCCGGCTTAAGAGAAAAAATGGGAAAAGAAGGCAGGAAACGCGTTGTTGAAAACTTTGACTATCGAGTTATTGCGAAGAAGTTTGTCGAGATTGTTTCAAGACGTTTAGGTATATCATAAATGAATAAACAGCAAAAAGAGTTAATAGCCAAAGCCAAGAGTGCGGCTTTGGAAGCACTGCTTCACAACGATCACGGGTCTTATCGGAATTTACCCAGGACCGCCGGGTGGGGATATCCTGAGCCGTATACGAGGGACTTAATGATATGCTCGCTCGGCATATTGACCACAGGGAACGAAAGATTACTTAAATCGTTGCGAAGAGTCCTGGAAACGCTGGCAAAGAACCAATCGGAGCTGGGACATATTCCATCTTTAGTGCACGACCCTGAAGACAGAGGTTCGAGTGATGCAACGCCGCTGTTTCTTATGGCTACCGGGCTTTATCGAAGGGTTACAGGAGAGAAAGACTTTATTGAAGAAGCCGTCCAAAAAGCTTTTAAGTGGCTGGAATATCAAAGCCCGCCGAATCGATGCCTTGTGGCGCAGCTACCTACCAGCGACTGGCGAGACGAGCAATGGGTACTGGGGTATGGTCTGTATGTTAATACTATTGTCTATACAGACTTGTGCCTTTTCGGGCAGCACGAACGTGCGGCGGAAGCCAAGGAGGCGATGGAACGGTTTACCGTCAGAGGCGAAAGACAGCAGCGGCACGTCCACGAGGGCTTGGTCCTGAGGCGCAAACCTTATTACGCTATGTGGTCATACAAGGTGTACCGCGGTGAGCGTTTCGACCTTTTGGGCAACAGTTTAGCAATCCTCTCCGGGATAGCATCACCGTCGAGAGCGAGGAAACTGATATCGTGGATAGAAAAGGAATCCGAAGGATTAAGAGCAAATGGAGAGCTTGTGGTAGATTTGCCGCCGAACCTTTTCCCATACATCCGGCCAGGGGAGCCCGATTGGATGCCGCGTTACAAGAAGTACAATCAGCCTGGAGAGTATCATAACGGCGGGATTTGGCCTTTCGTTTGCGGGTTTTATGTAGCAGCCTTAGTAGCCGCCAATAAATACAAACTTGCTGAAAGGGAGCTTCTCGCATTAACCGAACTTGTTCGAGCGGCGCGCAAGGCCGATGTAGAGTTCGGATTTAATGAATGGTACCGTGCGCAGGACGGCAGGCCGCGAGGGGAAGACTGGCAAAGCTGGTCTGCGGCGATGTATCTTTATGCGGCCAAGTGCGTAGAAGAAAAAAGAACACCTTTTTTCGAAGAGATTAGACAAAGCGACGGCCAGGCTGATTGAAAGAAGAGTTGAGATCGCTTTATTCGGAATGACCCCATTAGAGCGGGCGATGCTCTAAGCAATGGGGCAGGTAAAGGGGCGGTAAGTAATTTTGCAGAAAAGTGAGGTGGGTAGCCGATATAAAGTTCGTGGTCAGGAGCGACTGTCTGGGTTAATAAGAATTTTTTTATCGGACTTGTAGCGTTGAAAGAAAAGAAGTCATACGAAATAGCGGCAGAATGTCTTGGTGTAGCTGCGGCACTAGTGCTACTTTGTAGTTGTATTAGTTTCAACATGGGCGATTGGCCGAGCAGGTTTGTGTGGCCTTGTAACAACCCGCCGGCCAACTGGTGCGGGAAGGCCGGGGCTTTTTTTGCATATTATTTATTGTATTATGTCGGGCCTGGGGTGTTTGTAATACTGGTTTCGGCAACTTGCTTACTACTGGCGAAGCTGGCGAATAGAACCATAAACCAAGGGGTTTTGCGAGCAATCGGGCTGTTGCTGGTGACAGCGGCGGCTTCGAGCAGTTTTTATCTTGTTTGGCCTCACAGTGTTTTTGGTTTTCCGATTGGTTCCGGCGGGATTCTTGGGGTAGGAGCGGCGGAATTTTTGCGGGGGCATTTCGCGCTTCTGGGAACATTCATACTAATTACGGCGACGTGGGTTGTGGGGATTGTTCTGTTAGCAGATACTTTTATGGTGGCGCTGTTTGGGTGGATTGGTTTTGTTCTTGGAAGGATGGTCGGTGTGACGGCGCCGGTGTGGTCGGCGGCAAAGCAGCAGTCGCAGGCGCTGAGTGAGATATGGCAGAAATTAAGCATACGGCAAAGGCAGCTTTCGGCAGAGACCGAAGAGGTGCGATTCGAAAGCGACTTTGACGATGAAGACGTGCCTGAGGATACAGTGAGCGCCGGAGAGACGGAGGGGCCGAGACAGTTGAGGTTAACGCTGCCTGCGGTGCAGAGGCCGGCCAAGTCGTATGTGCCGACGAGCTACGATGATTATACACTGCCACCATTAGAACTGCTGAGTGAGCCGGAGTGCAGTTTTGCTTCGGTGCAGGAGAAGATTATCAAGGCAAAAGCTGTGGCGCTGGAGAAACTGCTGACGGAGTTTAATGTTAACGCGAGGGTAGTGGCGGCTGATACGGGTCCGGTCATAACGATGTTCGAGCTGGAGCTTGCGGCGGGGGTGAAGGTCAGCCAAATCAGCAATCTTTCAAACGATATGGCGCGAGCACTGGGAGTTGGTGCGGTCCGTGTTGTAGCCCCCCTGCCTGGTAAACATACAATAGGTATTGAGGTTCCGAACAGCGAGAAAGAAAAGGTGCGGATAAAAGACCTGATACAGTTGGCGGGGAGTAAGCCGCAGGAGATGGGGATACCACTTTTCCTTGGCAAGGATTCGTCGGGAGAAGCACTTGTTTCGGACCTGACGATGATGCCGCATTTGCTTATTGCCGGCACAACAGGCTCTGGCAAGAGCGTTTGTATCAACAGTATCATAGCGGGGATACTGCTTACGAAAAGGCCGGACGAGGTGAAGCTGATTCTGATAGACCCGAAGATGGTTGAGATGACGGCATTCAATACAATTCCGCACCTGATGACGCCTATAGTTATCGAGACGCAGCGTGCAGTTCAGATACTCGAATGGGCGACGGTAAAGATGGATGAGCGGTACGCGCTTTTTGCAGAGGCGAGGGTAAAGAACATAGCTGAGTATAACAGCCTCGGGGCGGAGGAAGTTATCAGGCGATTCGGGCCGGACAGCGCCGAGGAGGAAGCGAAAATTCCCAAGAAGCTGCCGTATATTGTAATAATAATCGATGAGCTTGCAGATTTGATGATGACAGCGGCGAAAGAGATAGAAGCATATATCGTTCGTCTTGCGCAGAAAAGCCGGGCGATTGGTATTCACATCATATTAGCCACGCAGCGTCCACAGGCGACAGTTGTTACGGGGCTAATAAAGTCGAATATGCCGACGAGAATAGGCTTCCGCGTTGCGGCGAGATTGGACAGCCGAATAGTCCTCGACCAAAACGGCGCAGAAGCGCTGCTTGGCCAGGGCGATATGCTGTTTCTCAAGCCGGGCTCAAGCGATTTGGTGCGTGCGCAGGGGACGTTCGTAGATGATGTGGAGGTTCAGCGTATCGTCAAGTACTTAAAAGAGATAGCTGAGCCGCAGTACCATCCGGAGCTTTCGGAGCTCAATCGCATAGATACTTCGGAGATGGGCAGAGACGAGCTGTTTGATGAGGCGGTACGGCTTATTCTGGAGAGCCGGCGAGGAAGCGTGTCGCTGCTGCAGCGCAAACTCAGTATCGGCTATGCGCGTGCTTCGCGGATTATAGAAATGATGGCTGGCGCGGGCATTCTGGGCGAATACAAGGGCAGCCAGGCGAGGGAAGTTCTGATGACGCTGAAGGAGTATGAGAAGCTGAGGGAGAAGATGGAGGCGGAAGCGGAAGAGGGAAAAGATACAGACAAGGATGAGGTTTCATCTGAGCCGAGTTATGTAAGCGAGGGTCAGCGAGGCTATGTCGCGGTAGATAATGACGTCGACTGAGAAACAACCTGCCTGAGGAGGCGGATCTTGCCCCGACCATTTCTTTGATTGTCTATAATATATCTTTGGTTTTGCGGTTGTGTTGCGCGTAGATTGCGGAGGGGTAATGTAATCCGCCAGAAGCAGGGTGAAGCAAGTTTTTCTTATGCAAAAAAGTGTTTTTTGACGCTGAAAAAGGTGTTTTTTGCCAAAAAAAGAAAAAAGGTTGATTAGGTGTTGTGAATCGGATATATTTCCCCGATTGAAAATGCTCTGTCGCACGGGGTAGTGAAGGTTGCGAGAGCGGCCTATGGGGTCAGCAGTTTTCACGGCATGGCTGACTCAAGCCTCCGACAGAGCCAATCCGGGCCGGGCAGAACGGTCTCCGTGACAACGAAGATTGATAATTGATGATTGATTATTGATAATTAATAACGAACGACCCTTGAGCGCATCTATTGCCTGTAGATAATCAATAATCAATTGAAAATCATCAATGATGAATTACCCGGTGGTGTAATCGGCAACACAGGAGGTTTTGGTCCTCCTATTCCAGGTTCGAGTCCTGGCCGGGTAGTTAAAAAAGTTAAAATTAAAAAGTAAAAATTAAGGAAGTATGTCGGAAAGAGTAGCAATAATTCTGGCGGCAGGGATTAGCAGCAGGATGAATACCAATACGCCCAAGGTTCTGCACGAGGTGTGCGGCCGACCTATGTTGGCATACGTGCTGGATGCCTGCCGGGAGGCCGGCGTCGGAAAGATGTATGTCGTGGTTGGCTTTGGCGCCGAGCAGGTGAAGAAGAAATTCGATGGCGATGATGATATAGTATGGGTCCGGCAGAATGAGCAGAGAGGAACAGCCCACGCGGTTTTGTGCTGCAAGGAACACCTCAACGGTTTTGAGGGCGAGACGTTAGTCCTTTGCGGCGACGGGCCTCTGATTCGGTCGGACACGCTGAGAACGCTTATAGAAAAGCATGAAGGGAGTCAGTCGGCGGCAACGCTGGCGACGGCTATTTTGGATGACCCAACAGGCTATGGACGTGTGCGCAGAGGCGCGGACGGTAATATAGAGGCAATTGTGGAGCATAACGACTGCACAAAGGAGCAATTGAAGATTAAAGAGGTCAATCCGAGCTATTATGTGTTTGATAACAGGATTCTCTTCGAGGCTGCGGCCAAGGTTGAGCCTAATAATGTCAAAAAAGAATACTATCTAACAGATGCGATTTCGATTATCATTGCGGCCGGCCATAAGGTCGCTGCGGTTGCGGCACTGCGGCCAGAGGAGGCAATGAGCGTCAACACCAAGGAGCACCTTGACCAGATAAACAGGATTATGCAGGGCAGGCTTTTAGAAAACGTAAAAAGGGATGTTAAAATAAAGGCGGGGGAAAAATGCCACTAAATGATACTTTGAGGGTATTTTCCGGCAGCAGCAACCCGGCGCTGACGGCAGCGGTTTGCGAGTATCTGGGGATTCCTCTTGGCGCTGCGAAGATAGACAAGTTTCCCGACGGTGAAAAAGTAATCAGAGTGGAAGATGATGTTCGTGGAAAGGATTGTTTTATTGTACAGTCGACCTGCAGACCGGTTGATGAGCACCTGGTGGAGCTTTTAATTTATCTGGACTGTTTGCGAAGAGCCAGCGCCAGCCGAGTTACTGCGGTCATACCTTACTTTGGGTATGCGCGGCAGGACAGGAAAGACGAAGGTCGAGTGCCGATTACTGCAAAACTGGTGGCCAATCTTATTACCACCGCCGGCGCTAACAGGGTGCTGACGATAGATTTGCACGCGCAGCAATTACAGGGATTTTTTGATATACCGGTTGACCATTTGACGGGCGAACTGGTGCTGAGCAAGTATTTCAAGGACAAGAAAATCAGCAAGCTAACGGTGGTTTCTCCGGATGTTGGTAATATAAAAACTGCGTCCAAATATACTTCACATCTTGGGGGTGAGCTGGCAATAGTACACAAAAAACGGGTGAGCGGCAGCGAGGTAGAGGCGAGGGAAATCATCGGAGATGTGAAAGGCAGAAATATTTTAATGTGCGATGATATCATCGCCACGGCGGGGACGGTGTGCAGCGCGGCCAGGTTGGTTAGGGAACGTGGAGCCGAGAAGATATATGTCGGCGCCACGCACGGTGTGTTTGCGGGACAGGCGCTTAAGCATCTGGGCGAGGCGTCGATTGATGAGGTGGTAGTTACCGACACCATACCGTGGAATGAAGAGACGAAGAAGCCACGTAATATCAAGATTTTAAGCGTTTCAGCGATGTTAGGTGAGGCGATAAAGAGAATTCACAAGAATGAATCGGTCAGCAGCTTGTTTGAAGATTTTTGAGCTGAGAATAAAGTGAGGTAGAAGTAATTATGGAAAAGGGTTTACTATTAAAGGCAGAAATTCGAGAACAAACCGGCTCGTGTGATGCGGAAAAGGTGCGCAAGAGCGGCCGGATACCTGCGATTGTGTATGGACACAAGGAAGAGCCTGTGGCTATTTCGCTGGATGCGCATAATCTGGTCGAAGGGCTGCATCACGGGCATCGGGTGGTGGACGTGCAAATCGGTAAAAAGCAGGAAAAGATGATTATAAAGGACCTGCAGTATGACCACCTCGGCAGAGACATTATACATGTGGACCTGATGAGAGTTGATATAGCCGAGACGATTAAGGTGGCGGTTCCTATTGAACTTAAGGGCGTGGCCAAAGGCACGCATGAGGGAGGCGTCATTGAGGTACATACAAACAGCGTAGAAGTCGAGTGCAAAGTAACCGATATTCCCAAGTCTATTGTTGTAAACGTGAAAGAAGTAGGTCTTGGTGACACGATACATGCCAGCGATATTGAATTGCCTGTAGGGGTAAAACTGGCGAGTGCGCCGTCGACACTGCTGGTTATCTGCAATCTGGTTACAGAGGCCAAGACCACCGAAGAGCTTGAGGCGGAAATGCCAACTGCTCCTGAAGTTATCAGTGAGGTGAAAGAAGAGGCAGGTGAAGCCGAGGAAGGGAAAGAGAAGGAATCGTCAGAAGAGACCAAATAGCGCCTTTGGTGCTGAGAATAGATGGATGGGCCTGAGATTAGAATGGTTGTCGGCCTGGGTAATCCGGGCAAGGAGTATGTTGATACGCGGCACAATGTCGGCTTTAGAGTAATAGATTCGCTGGCCGAGTCGCTGAAAATAGAAGTAAGAAAGAAAAGATTCGGCGCCTGTTTAGGGTCGGGCGAATTTGCAGATAAAAAAGTGATATTGCTAAAACCAATGCAGTTTATGAACTGCAGCGGCGAGGTTGTAGCAACGGCGGCAGGTTTTTATAAGCTTGCATTGAGTAATTTGCTCGTGGTGAGCGATGATATGGCGTTATCGCCGGGCAGGATTCGGGTCAGGATGAAAGGTTCATCCGGCGGCCACAAAGGTTTAGCCGACGTGATAGAGAAACTCGGCACGGAAAATATAAGCCGACTGCGAATCGGTATCGGCCAGAGTAATGAGAAAGAAGCTTACGATTATGTTCTCAGCAAGCCAACGAAGGCAGAAGAGCGGTTGTTGGATGAAGCAATTACCAAGGCACGGGACGCTGTGCTTTGCTGGATTGAATATGGAATTAAGGCGACGATGAATAAGTTTAATCCGCCTGAGGCGGAGCGGTTACTGTAATTTAAATTTAGCAGGAGGTATTTAGTTTGAAGACTGTTATTGAAGATAAGAAAGGTGCCCCGTCCCGCAAAAAGAGGGCGAAAGGGGAACCCAAATTGTACGAGGCGATGTTTCTTGTTGATTCAGCTGAAGCGGCGACAGACTGGGACGGAGTTGCTGCGACCATCAAGAACATACTGGAAAAGGCAGGGGCAGAAATTGTCTCGATGAGAAAATGGGACGAGAGGAAACTCGCCTACGATATTGGCGGCAAGGGCAAAGGGACATATATCCTTTGTTATTTCAAGGCCGAGGGCAAGAGACTACGGGACATTGAGAGGGACATTCAGCTTTCGGAGCGGATTATGCGTGCCTTGATTCTGTGCGCCGAGCATCTTACGACCGAAGATATTGAAAAAGCTTCCATTACGCAAAAGACCAGCGAAATGGGAACTCAAAAAGATGAACCTGTAGCACCGGCCAAGACTCACAAACGAAAGGCCAGCCAAACTACGTCGGCGGATGCTGAATCGGAGCTGCAAGAGACAGAGGGTTTCGAGCCGGTCGAATGATAGGCCGGATGTATATAAATTGAAATGTGATTGATGAGCGTTGTTTACTGATTGAATTGCCGGTGGCTAAGCCATCAATTATAAAAGGGAGCTTAGAATGGCTAATTTTAATAAAGTTTTCCTGATAGGTAATCTGACTCGCGACCCACAGCTGTCGTATACCCCGAACCAGACGGCTGTGGTTGATTTCGGGTTGGCGGTGAACCGGAGATGGAAAGGTCAGGACGGAGAGGCCCGGGAAGAAACCTGTTTTGTGGACTGCCGGGCGTTCGGTCGGCCAGCGGAGAACATAAACAAATATCTTACCAAAGGCAGGCCGCTGTTTGTTGAGGGCAGGCTGACTTTCAACAGCTGGACAGCGCAGGACGGCACGAAGCGAAGCAAGCACCGCGTTACTGTGGAGAGCTTTCAGTTTCTGGGCGGCCCGAGAGGTGCCGGCGGAGTTGAAGAGGAGGTAGAGGAGAAAATCCCTGAGGCAAAGGAAGAGGGCGGTGATAGTGTCGGGACAGATGATATACCGTTTTAATAAGACTGAGGCTTATTAATCTTGTATTCCGCCGCAGGCGGATAAATATCATGTGAAAAGAAAGGCAAATAGACGGGTAACAAATGGCAATACCAATAAAGAAAAAAGACGGTGAGGAAAAAACACATTATGCAGGTGTTCGGGAGCGGACACAATGTCGTTTTTGCAGAAGACGCATAAAATACGTTGATTACAAGGACATTGAGACTCTGGAGAAGCTCTTAACCCATCGCGGCAAGATATATTCGCGCAAGCGCAGCGGCAATTGCGCCAGCTGCCAGAGAAAAGTGAAAACGGCAATTAAGCGAGCCAGATATATGGCGTTATTGCCGTATACTGTTTAATGGCGGGTAATCTGCTACGGCGGAGAAAGGACTATATGAAGGTTTTGCTTTGTGAGGATGTTAGGGAACTCGGCTGGCTGGGAGATGTTGTTGAAGTCAGCACGGGGTATGCGAGGAATTATCTGCTGCCGCAGAGGCTGGCGGTTGTACCAACGGCAGGGAATTTGCGTTCTCTGGCAAAAGAAGCAGCCAAGCGTGCAGAGCAAAGGAAGCTCGAAAGAGAACGGCTGCAAGAAGCAGCGGCAGCGGTGGAAGGGGCGGAAGCTGTTGTCGCCGCCAAAGCGAACGAGCAGGGAGTTTTGTTCGGGTCGGTCGGGGTGCATGAGATAGCAGAGAACCTTCGTGCGCAGGGCTTTAAGGTTACTGATGAGATAGTTTGGTTAGCTGAACATATAAAGCAAGTTGGGACGCATAAAGTAACGCTTAAATTCGATAAGGATTCAGCGGCAACTGTTAACGTTGTTGTTGTCGCCGAATCGGCCGCAGATGGAGCGGCCGGGCCACAGGCGGCTGAGCCACAGACGGCGAAGCCACAGGATGAAAATGAACCAAATGACCAGGGCAGGTAAAGATAAAGTCGCTACGGCCAAAAGGAAGTCGGCTGTTGGCGTCCCCACGCCAAATGCTGGTGCGGTCCTAAGGGGTATGCCGGAATCGCTTGCAGCGGAAGCGGCGGTATTAGGCTCGATGATAATTGACCCGGAGTGCATCAGCGAGGTTGTCGAGCAACTGAAGGCAAATGCCTTTTACCGAATCGAACACCAAATGATATTTGATGCTTTGATTGCGCTTTATGAGAAAAATAAAGACGGGGGCTTGGATGCGGTGCTACTTCGAGATGAACTTGAGAAGCGCGGACAGTTAGAGGAGGCCGGCGGAGTAGAATATCTTGCGAAAGTTATGGACTCTGTGCCATCCTCGGCCAACGTGATGTATTATATTGAGATTGTCAAAGGTAAACAGCTAATGCGAGAGCTTGTTACCACCACCAGTGAGATTTTAAATGATGCTTATGATGAAGGGGGTGAGCCCAAAGACAAACTCGACCAAGCTGAGCAAAAGATATTCGAGGTTGCAGCCAAAAGAATCAGAGGTTTATCCGTACCAATGAAAGAGTTGATTGCCCAGGTCTACGAATCGATTGGGAATCGCAAAGATAAGATAGTTACCGGCTTGGCAACAGGATATCATGAGCTTGACAATAATTATATGTGTGGTTTGCAGAATGGGGAGATGATAATTCTTGCGGGCAGACCAAGCATGGGAAAGACGAGCTTAGCGTTGAATATTGCCGAGAATATTGGTCTGATAGAAAGAATTCCGGTTGCAATATTCTCGTTAGAGATGGGCAAGCTGCAATTGGCCGAGAGGTTTTTGTGCAGTTACAGCCAGATAGATGCCCAGTTAGTGAGAAAGGGGCTCTTGGATGATGAGGCTTATCATAGTTTGGCTATGAAGTGTGATGAGCTGTCACATGCTCCGATTTATATTGATGATACATCGCTGTTGACGCCGCTGGAACTTCGCGCAAAGGCAAGAAGACTGAAAAGGCTGTACGATATAAGCTGCCTTATAGTGGACTATATGCAATTGATGAGCGGAGGGACGGGGCGGTTTGAATCGCGTCAACAGGAAATCTCTGTTATTTCGAGACATCTGAAGGCTCTGGCAGGGGAATTGAATATTCCTGTTGTTGTTCTGAGCCAGTTGAATCGTTCGCCTGAAGGGAGGGAAGACCACCGGCCGAGGATGAGCGATTTGCGGGAGAGCGGCAGCATTGAGCAGGACGCCGATGTTGTGCTGCTGTTGCACCGTGAAGATTATTATCGCCATTCAGAAAGACTTGAGCTAAGCGATAAGAAAGACAGTACAGTGTACAGTAGTGAGGACAGCAAGAATATAGAGAATGTTGCGGAGTTGATAATAGCCAAGCAGCGTAACGGCCCGACGGGAAAGGTGGACCTGATATTCAGGAAAAAAATTATGCGGTTTGAAAATGCCTCTTATGCGTCCGCAGAAGGCGAAACCGAGGACGAAGTACCAATTTAGTTCGTCCACTGTGCCAAGGGACTGGCGCTACGAGGTGAGAATTTAGGAGTGAAAACGAATGGAAAAATCCTGCGCGGCCATTTTTTTATCGATGGTGCTTTTGTTGTGCATTATGCCTGTCCACCGATGTGTTGGAGCAGACATGCCTGAATCGGGCAGCGATTCGCAAGTTGCGGGCCGCGAGATAGGCAGCATCGACACAGCGGGGAACATCAGCATCAACAAGATGGAGATTTTGTCGAAGGTTCGCATCAGAGCGGGCCAGCAGTTTGACGCCGCTATCG
>JBAPXT010000210.1:0-1584 GCA_049284355.1 Sedimentisphaerales bacterium | reverse complement strand
CCGTTATACACCAAAGTCTGTTGAACAAGGAGGTCCAATAATCATGAAGATCACGGTATTGCTCATATTATCTCTGCTTATTTTTTCTTCGTTTGCATTAAATGCATATTCACAGAAGGAATTGGCGCGGGCTTCAAGGGCTGCGTGGGCAGCAGATCCAAACGCAGGAGTCCTAAACATGCCTATTGGCAGCAACTCCTCTTCAGGAGAGACTAATCCCAAGCAAATAGAAGAAACTGGTTTGAATCAGACAACGCCGACGGAACCCGTCGTATCCAATGAAACTATAGAGAAACAACCTGAGAACATATCAATTCCAGGTAACTGGTCTCTGAAAATAGCAGATGTAGTATCTCGAAATGCAACCCTTACACTTTTCCAGAACGGTGATACAGTATTTGGAAAAGGGAGCATTATGGAGGACAATAACACAATTACTGTTGCAGCCGGTGGCAGCGTCAATGGCAATAAACTGAACCTCGATCTAATAACCCTGGAGAAAATGGGCCTTTATAGGCTTTCAATGACCGTAAGCGGAGATACAGTTATAGGAAGCTATACTGCATTTAGCACCATTGGGTCATCTTCTTCAGGACCCGCTAATGGATCGAGGACCTGATCCCCCAAATTTAATTTGTAAGCATTTATAATTTTATGCTGAGTAGTGGAGATACTTATCGTTTTCATATTTTTAGATGCAAATCGAGAATCGTGATGCTTTCTGTGAAAATGAGCGAGGCCCGAAATCACCAACCGAATTTTAAGGGAAGAACGATAAACTAAATTGCGAAGAAGGTCTAAAATATGTCTGCAAAATTGATGGAGTACTTCAACAAGAACCCAAGGCTTGGAACCCTCAGCACATCGAGCAAGGACGGAAAAGTCAACGTAGCTTGCTTTGGCTCTCCCCATATGGTTGACGAAAATTAAAGTAGTAATATCTACGGCCAAGAACCGCACCTTCGCCAATCTTCAGGAGAATCCGTATGCAGTGTATATGATCATGGAGCCGGGAAAGACTGTTTTGGATTGGAAGGGAGTTCTGGTTTATATGAAGATGAAAGAGTATTCTACTTCGGGTTCTATGCTCGACATGATCAGAAGCCAGACGGCAAAATTTGTCGGCGAGGAAGCTGCAAAGATGCTGCATGCGGCCGTAACCTTTGAGGTTAATGAAATAAGGCCTATCGTTGATAGGAAACAAGTTTGGGAGAAATCAATTTGATTTTGATAAATAATAGGAGCCAGAAGAAGGAGAGTGCGAATCCGGGCTTGAGTAAAGGAGGGAGATAAAATATATATAGCCCGGTCTTCGCAGCTTTTGAATGATTTCTTTATACTCTATATAGACGATTGATATAACCAAAAGTGTTTAGGTCCAAACACTGAACGGTGATGATATGTTGACTCCCGGCCATGGTCGCCGTGCCGCATGAATCTTTCGATTGATGTTATTCTCGGAAGCAGCAGCCGATGTGCAGCAGCATACTTTGTCACCTGAAGTTAAGCGGTTTAGCGGTCCTTGCCTTTTGTTATCTTAACTTTTTTGTCGCCTTTCTTTGAACCAATCACATGCCTTATATC
>JBAPXT010000209.1:0-3377 GCA_049284355.1 Sedimentisphaerales bacterium | reverse complement strand
ATAACACTGTCAGCGCCAAAACCGTGTCATGTTGATTGCTTGGCGGGAGGGAAAAATCAAACACCGACCTTCTCCCCCCCAAAAAACAAAACCATTTGTTGTTCCAGCCGCCGTCCGGCAGTTGACTGGCAACTATCCTTTCAACCCATCGCCTGCGAATCTTCTCCGGGAAACCAGCCCTCAGAACAAACGCGACCTGCCCGATATCTATCTTCAATACATCAAAAAAAAGTTCGTTGCTTACCCGATTGCAGAGATGTTCAATAAGCTTGTCCAACTGTCCACTTGCACCCTTGGTCTTCCTCAAGGCGGTCAATGCATCGAGCTGATGTGCAAGTTTCCGCCCACTCCAACGTTCCGGCTCAAACAAATATAACTCTTCAGGTCTGACCTTTGCCTTATCTGGCGCCATCGCATACAGAACCCACTTGTTGTCTATAAGTTCATTCTTAATCGCTTGACTCAATTCCAGCTCATCTACAGGCCAGTTTGGGTCTATCAGCCGCTTCCAGCATTCAGGCCGGCTCCTTGCAGTCAAAAAACTTCTGACAATCTCTTTAAATGCCGGATTGGCTCTGAGTTTGTCGCATTCACCAAGCATTTTCACAAGTCCGACATTTCTCCCCGTTATGATATCTATCTTATGGCTCTCAACCCATTCCTCAGCCGATTTTATTGCCGCATCCACGCGCTTTGTAAAGGCCTCGTCACTAACAATGGAAACATTGTTATTAACCAGCGCCACCGCGCTGCAGATAATTATTAAAACAGCCCCGGCCGTTGCCGCCTTACGCAGAATCGGGTGCTTGGTTTTTGTATCGCCTTGAATATCTGATGATCTGTGTTCTTTCACCATTTGGTTACGTCTGCTTCTGGTTCTTTTTTTCAGCAGGGCCGAAGCATATAAACGAAATAAGAATTAAAAGAGCGCCAGCCAAAAAAAGAATCATTCGCTTGGATGGTTCGCTGCATCGAACAATCCATTCGGGTACCACCGCCCTGGACTGTTGTTGCTCCGAATCTTTGGCCAAAACCTTGCGGGCGGCATCTAATTGCTCTGCCGTCACACGAGGGTAGACAGTGTTCGCATCGTTTGGTTCCATACCGAGCGTGGCAGGGGCGATACGTTCGAGCAGGCTGGGGTTTTCTTCTAACTGTTTCAGCAGCGCATCGTAGTCGGCGTTAAGGGATTTCAGCTGGTTTAAGGTTTCTTCCGCTGACCTCAAAAGTTGTTTGTTTCGATAGTACCCAAGCAAATCGTCATAGAGGATAGAAGCTGCCAGTGCCGCTGTGCCGACGCCGAAAAAAACAATAAAAAAAAATATTCGCAGTATCGTATTGCGCATATCGTATTGCGTATATCATATTTAGCGTATTGCGTACCTCTTCTTTCGCAATACGCCTCACGCACGACGCACAACGAAATTGCCTGCGTATCGTGCCGCCGGGCCAAGGTCTTCGCTAATCCTCAGAAGCTGATTATATTTGCATATTCTGTCTGTCCTGCAGGCCGACCCCGTCTTTATCTGCCCGACGCCTGTGGCAACAGCCAAATCGGCGATTGTGGTATCTTCCGTTTCGCCGCTGCGGTGACTTATGACCGCTGTCCAGCCGGCCCTGCGGGCCATATTGATTGCTTCAACTGTTTCTGTCAGCGTCCCTATCTGGTTGAGCTTTATCAATATCGAATTGGCACAGCCCAACTCTATGCCTTTGGCAAGACGTTCGGTATTGGTCACGAACAAATCGTCGCCGACCAATTGAATTTTATCGCCGAGTCTCTTGTTTAATTTTGCCCAGCCGGCCCAGTCGTCCTCAGCCAGCCCGTCCTCAATGGAAATAATAGGATACTTATCAACCCACCTCGCCCAGTGATTAATTAATTCATCGCTGGACATCTTTTTCTTCGGCGCAGACTTAAAGAACTTGTAGGATTTCATCTTGCTGTCGAACATCTCGTTCGCTGCTGGGTCAAGTGCTATGCTAATCTGTTCACCAGCCTTATATCCCGCCTTTTTGATTGCTTCCAGTATTACCTCGATTGCCTCGTCGTTTGTTTTAAGCGACGGAGCGAATCCGCCTTCATCGCCGACAGCTGTGTTATATCCTTTGCTTTTAAGCACGCTCTTGAGTGTATGGAATACTTCGGCACCCATTCTCAATGCCTCTTGAAAGTTCTCCGCTCCGATTGGCATAACCATAAATTCCTGGAAATCGACGTTATTGTCTGCGTGCTTTCCGCCATTGAGGATGTTCATCATCGGAACCGGCAGCACATTCGCATTGCATCCGCCAAGATATCGGTATAACGGCAGACCAGCCGAATTGGCAGCGGCTTTTGCAACTGCCAGCGACACGCCTAATATTGCATTGGCACCGAACTTTCCTTTGTTTTTCGTACCGTCCATTTCAATCATCAGTTTGTCTATTTCTTCCTGGGCCAGCACATTCATTCCGATAACTTCCGGTGCAATTTTTTCGTTAACATTTTTCACCGCGCCTAAAGTGCCCTTGCCCATATATCTTTTTGATTTGCTGTCGCGAAGCTCAACCGCCTCATGCGCCCCCGTGCTTGCTCCAGATGGTACCGCCGCCCGTCCAAAAGAGCCGTCATCTAACAGCACATCAACTTCAACAGTTGGATTGCCCCGGCTGTCGAGTATTTCCCTTGCCGTTACATCAATAATCGTTGTGAACATCTCACGTCCTTTCATTATTCTCAATTCAAAATTCATCAGTTTGGTATTCGCTACTTCTGCCGGAGCTTACCTGTTTTTACCCCCCGCGTCAATATGCTGCTGCTTGTTTTTAGCAGTTCGAATAACTTTCCACTTTTACGGCTCGTCCGAAAAAAACCTGTTTTACAGACACAAAAAACCCTTCTCACCAACCCGCTCCAGAACCGCCATAGCTGTCCGGCTTTTTGCGTTGACAGTCTGCCTGCCGACTGATATAATAGTTTTAGCTTCGGAAGGAATGGCATTTGCCGGATGTGTTAAGAGAATAACCTCGGCTGGAAAGCAAGCCCCGGTTATTGAATTTCAAAAGGGAAAAATAATGAAAAACGCTTTCGTTTCGACGATTTCGGGCATCGTCAGGGGCACCAAACGCACATCCTTTTTGCGATTGGCGGTTCTTTTGTGTATCTTGGTTTTCTGGCTTAGCAGCTGCGCTCTTGAGCAGCCGGGTGAAACTGCGGACAAGGGACATAGAAGACATCAGCGAAACCTTACTGTTAACCAGGAGAGTTTGATGTCCGACATAGACCGTGCTTTGCTCATCGACAAACCAAGCGAACTCACTGACACAAGGATACCCCCTGACATCGGTAATTAGCAGTTGCACGAACATGGAAACCTAAACGCCTTTTCCTGTGT
>JBAPXT010000208.1:0-11292 GCA_049284355.1 Sedimentisphaerales bacterium | reverse complement strand
AGTGCGATAACGGAAGAGATAATAAAAGACCCCATCTGGGCAACGATAGCTTTGGTGGGACAAGTGATATTCGGCGGACGGTTCATCTTGCAATGGATAGTCAGTGAATATAAAAAAAGGTCTCATGTACCGACCTCTTTCTGGTTTATGTCACTCGCAGGCAGTATCATTCTGCTGGCTTATTCTGTCCACGAAAAAAATCCTGTTTTTATGCTGGGGTTTTCACTGAACATGGTCATATATTTGCGAAATCTTCATCTGATTTATAACCACGCCAAAAAAGGTGTAGTAACAGCCATAGAGGAAGCTGAAGACTGAGCATCTGAGTTGCTGCCTGCATGACAAACGGTAAAAAATGCAGAGGAAAATGGAGGCTCGCAAAATGGGCGAAGTACGCCTCCTTATCTATGGAGCAAAGCGTATGATTGATTTCTTGCTGCTAACGATTACCAAATGGCTCTTATCGCTGCGCTACCGCCTCAGCATCAGTGGTCTCGATGCTGTTGTCGCCAGAGGCAAAAAGGGCATCCTGTTTCTGCCGAACCACCCGGCTCTCATCGACCCGATTATCCTCGCTTCCTGTTTGCGTAGCCCGTTTGCCCCGCGGGCGCTCGGCGATAAAGACCAGGTGGACAGATTCCTGATTCGCTGGTTGGCCCGCCGCACAGGCGTGCGGACTATTCACAGCATGGCAACATATGGCTACCAGGCTCGAAGCGAAATAGAAAAAGCACTCGATGAGAGTATCGAAGGTCTCAAACATGGTGAAAACCTGCTGCTCTGGCCCGCAGGCCGCGTGTATCGCAGTTATCTTGAAGACCTCCGCGGCAATAGTGCCGTTGAACGCATTCTGCAGCGGTGCCCCGATGTACGTGTAGTGCTCATACGTACCGGGGGTTTGTGGGGCAGCCGTTTCAGTTGGGCTTCAGGCCGCAAGCCGGAGGTTACAAAAACCCTTCGCAAAGGTTTCCTCTCTCTGCTTGCCGGCGGCATATTCTTTGCCCCTCGCCGCAATGTGAAAATCGAGTTTTACGAGCCGCCCGATTTACCTCGCACTGCCGACCGTAACACAATTAACCACTTCCTCGAAACATATTACAATACCGACGCCCTGCACAATACTTACGTGCCGTACACCATCTGGGAAAAGGGCGGCCCTGTTACACTGCCGGAGGCCTCACCTGCCAAACTCGAGGGTGCTCAGTCCTCCGTGCCGCCCGCAACCCGCCAGATGGTTTTAAATTACTTATCTAATCTTACAGGCATCTCTACACTGGCCGACAGCGACCATCTCGCCCGTGACCTTGGTATGGATAGTCTCACTCGGGTAGATTTGATTGTCTGGCTCGAAAAGGAATTCGGCTTTCCCTTGCCCGCTGCTGATGCATTGCACACGGTAGGTGACTGTGTGCTCGCGGCCTGCGGCGATTTTGTTTACTCGAGCCCGGCGGCACTGGTGGCCGTTTCGCCACGCTGGTTTGTCGCCGACGCTCCAAAGCTATGGCGACGGAGCGAGGATACCGGCAAGAAAAGACTTACAATACCCGCAGGCGCATCGGTGCCGGAAGTCTTTCTGAAGCAGGCTGCGCAGTCGCCTTCAAAAATCATCATTGCCGACCAGGCTGGCGGCGAAAAATCCTATCGTGACCTTGTTACTGCTTGTTTGTTACTTAAGCCAATTATTGAAAATCTGGATGGTGACTGCGTAGGCATAATGCTGCCGGCCTCGGTCGCCACCGATACCTTCTATCTGGCGGCACTTTTTGCAGGAAAAACGCCTGTAATGGTCAACTGGACCGCCGGCCCGCGTAACTTAATTGAATCGCTCAATCTGGCAAATGTTAAGCACGTGCTCACTACCCGGGTCTTAATCGACAAAATTGCTTCGCAGGGAATCGACCTTTCAGGTGTAAAAGACCGTTTTGTCTTTGTTGAGGCGCTCGCCCGCGGCATCTCCCGCCTTGCCAAGTTACGCGCCTGGCTCACTGGGTATGTTAGCTGGGCGTCGTTATATAATGCTAAGGTCTCACCTACAGCGGCCATCATATTCACCAGCGGCTCGGAAACTCTGCCCAAGGCTGTGCCGCTTACGCACGCCAACGTCATCGCAAATCTGCGTGATGTGCTCAGTGTGGTAACAATCAATGAAACCGACCGGCTCATTGGCATCCTGCCTCCGTTCCATTCCTTTGGGCTTACCGGCACGATGCTTACGCCCCTGTGCGGCGGCGCGCGTACAGTCTACCACCCCAACCCTATGGACGCAGGTATGGGGGCACGACTGATTGAATCTTATCGCGTGACCGTGCTCATCGGCACACCCACATTGCTTAACGGCATCGTTCGCGCATCGACAAGGCAGCAGCTTTCTTCATTACGGCTCGTTGTTACAGGCGCAGAGAAATGCCCTGAAAAGGTTTATGCTGCATTAAAGGAGCGTTGCAGTAATGCCGTTATCCTCGAAGGTTACGGCGTTACAGAATGTTCGCCAATCATATCTATTAACGATGAAAATGACCCGCGACCATTTACCATCGGCAAGGTCCTGCCTTCTCTCGAATACCTGCTTACTGAATCTCAAACCGGCAAACCGTTGATAGGTCCAGGGACCGGAATCCTGTTGGTTCGCGGGCCAAGTATCTTCAGCGGTTATCTGGGGCCTACTCTGGCTTCACCATTTGTCGAGGTCAACGGCAAAAAATGGTACTCCACAGGCGACATCGTTAGCGTGGATGAAGGTGGCATACTGACTTTCTGTGCTCGCCTCAAACGTTTCGTAAAGTTAGGCGGCGAAATGATTTCCCTGCCTGCCATAGAAGCTGTTCTGGAACGCCAATATGCCGGTGACGCCGATGAAGGGCCGGTTCTGGCGGTCGAAGCTACGGATGATGAGAGTCACCCCGAGTTGGTACTTTTTACAACCTGCGAAATAGACCGCGAAACCGCGAACCGTCATATTCGTAACGCCGGCCTCTCCGGCCTGCACAATATCCGCAGGGTCGTTAAACTCGAACAAATCCCCACCCTCGGAACAGGCAAAGTTGACTACCGGGCCTTGAAAGCCTGTTTGGGCAGTAGGGGCGAACCTACGTGTCCGCCCTGACCTGCATTTTCCCTTTCCTAAATTTTTTGCCGTTGAAAAAGAGTGTTTTTAAGATAGAATTGAGGACAAGAAAAAAATCAAAAGTGAAAAGTTAAAAAGCAAAGTAATTGACTATCGAGAGTTTTCTAAAAGAAGAAAGAGATATGTATGGATTCAGTTCAGAAAAAACATGAACGAGCAGTGGGAGAAAAATTTATTAATTGGTACAACGAGCATTTTGGTAAATCATACACTTATGCTTACTGTGGTGTACCAGATTTAACTTACGGAGATGGCAGTAATGAGATTCACCTTGAAATCACGGACGCTTATTATGACCAACTCGATGCTACTATCAAGTGGCAAAATTTTCGTGGAAAGGAAAATGCCCCCAATCACTGGAGCGGAAAAGCCCCCGACGATGGACTAATAGAGTTTATTAACACCGGAATAGCGGAAAAGTGCAAAAAATCGTATGGTAATGACTGTATACTCGTAATTAACGTCTGGCCTTACATTACTTCAGTCGAAGAGTTAGAGAATAAATTATCCGAAATAGAGATTCCGGAAACGAATCCGTTCATGAGAATTTATCTCACCGGCTATTTCCCTTACAGCACTAAAAGTAAGGGTTGTTACAAATGTTGGGAAGTTAGTAAATCTAAAGTATATAATCAAAAATGAGACCAACTGCGTTTCTGGTCTCGCAACTTTTTATTTCAAGCCCAAAGAATTGATGTCCGTAGCCGTTTCTTTTTCCCCTTTCGCGACGAATTCTTTTGCGAGTCTCTGGGCCTCAGCAATCTGGGCAGGGGTCATTTGGGCGGAAAGAGCTTGTTTGATTTCGTCGACATCTTGTCCATTCATACCTGCAATCAATGCCCACTTGTATGCCTCGACATAATCTTCAATAACACCTTTGCCTTCATAATACATTGTTGCAAGCATGCTTTGGGTCCATGCGTCGCCCTGATTGGCAGCCTTTGTAAACCACCGAGCGGCTTCTTTATAATCCCTCGCGGTTCCTTCGCCCTTGTAATACATTGCGCCGAGGTTATCTTGAGCCCCCGCAATTCCTTGTTCAGCAGCCTTTATGTACCATTTAATCGCCTCTTTGTAATCCTGTAAAACACCCTTGCCCATTTCGTACATATTGCCAAGATTCAACTGGGCATCTGGGTTTCCTTGCTTTGCGGCTTCTGTGTACCACTTAATCGCCTCTTTGTAATCCTGTGTGACACCCTTACCTAAGTCATACATATAGCCGAGACAGGACTGGGCCGCTGAATTACCTTGCTCGGCGGCTTTTGTAAACCACTTAGCGGCCTCTTTGTAATCTTGCTCAACGCCTTTGCCGTTTGCATACATATGTCCAAGTCCATACTGAGCATTCGCATTACCTTGCTCAGCGGCCTTATTCCACCACCTAAAAGTCTCTTTGTAGTCCCGTGAAACACCATTGCCCATTTCGTACATTAAACCGAGATTGACATAGGCTTTTGTGACACCCTGTTCGGCGGCCTTTGTGTACCACTTAATTGCTTCATTGTAATCTTTTAAATCATAGTACATTGTGCCGAGAACGAATTGGGCATTTGGGTCGCCTTTGTTTGCTTTGTTGATAAGGGGCTGAAGCGAGTTCGGGTCTGTGGAGACTGAATTGGGCTGTTCGGGCGAAGCAGCATAGGTTGATGTGATGATTGCACATAAGACAAACAAAAGAAACGTCACGAACTTATTGAACATAGTTTCTTCTCCTGAAAAGGTTATGCAGATATTGTCCTGCAAAAGGGGTTAACTGTCAAGATTCAAGTCTGATGGTTTGGAATGCCCGAAAACGGCAACCTGTGTAGTGCCGCCGGAGAATGTTGGTAAACTTTCAATCAAAAGCGCAGCTACCCACACACCAAAAACGGGAAAATCGGAGAATTTTTTACTCCTTTAATTGTAACGACTTAGCCAAAACCGCACTTCCGAAACGGGCATAATTTTCGCCTCAATAGCGCATGTTTACCCTATTGTGGAAGGGAGTCTGTTTTCGAAAAGCTATGAAAAAACAAAACACGATTTTTACTTTTCACTTTTATCTTTTTACTTTATGTCCGTCGTCTGTCCTCAGTTTTTCATCTTCTGTCGTCTGGTGTCTACTGGGGGTCCTCTGTGACCACCAGTTATTTATGCGAAACAAAGCCAATTTTCGAAAAAGTCAAATAGTTGTAAAGCAAGTAGCGACAACGAATTACAACGAAAAATTGATAATGGACACTTGGTCAAAACAAACCCAAACAAAGCCAATCTTGTCCCGAGCGCAGTCGAGGGATCTATCAAAACAACTATCCGCCTCCGGCGGACTCAAAAGTAGGCCTATTTTGCTGGTGCGTTCGGTTCAGGTATCTGAGCCATCAGGTTTCGTATGGCGGAGGACCTATGAGAGTCCATCTTTTGCTCAGATGCGGCCAGGGCCAGAGTAAGCTGCTCTTTGGCTTCATCAGGGCGATTGAGCCTGAGCAGGTTCTCGGCGAGGAGGTATCGCCTGATATGGGGGACCGGATAAATCTCCAAAGATTTAGACAGATATTCCACCGCCAAATCCGGCCGGTCTGTGCGCGAGTAAATCAGACCAAGCAGGGCATAAGCGTCTGCGTAGTCCTGCCGCCTGGCAATCGCTTTAGAGACATACTCGTGAGCCTTTATGTAGTCGGCTTTTTTGTAATATTCGAAGGCGACAGAGTAATACATCTCGGCTTCGTAATCATACTTTTCCTGGACAAACGGCCCATCAAGGCCGGCAGCTATCGCCAAGGCCGATACGACCAATATAAGCAGTGCTGCTTTGATGAACCGGCGCACTTTCAGGGCGTGACAGATTTGCTGGATTGCCATAGCCGCAGGTATGCAGAGTATAGGTATAGTTGGAAGCCGGTACCTGTCGCAAACAAAGACAAGGACCAATGATAACGGGTAAAGGAGCAAGAACAGCGATATAACAACTGGTATACGCCTGAAATTCAGCGACAAGCCTGTTATTGCAAGGGGTAACAGCAGGCCGAAGGGAAATCCGAAGTTTCCGATTTTGAAAATCAGGACAGACATCAGTGAAGAGTATTTACGGTTGATGTAAACATCGGTATTTCTCGGCAGTTCACGAGAGCAGCAAAACTGGGAGGTTTTATTCAGCAGGCCTTTGAGGAAACCGGCGGGATTATTTTTTACGTAATCGAGGAACTTCTGCATAAAAAAATGTGCCTGTCCACTTTTATCTTTTATGCCGTTTATTTGCGGCATTGCTATCAGGTTATTCCACTGTTCGCCGGGGCGAATCATTAGAGTCTGTTCGGAATTCGGATTGTTTCCGATGTAAAGGTTGAGCGAGCCAGACGGAGGCAGCGGGAAAAAGCAGTCTATTTCGATATATGACAGCAGGCCGACCATTATGGGGATTGTTACCGCTGGTCCAATGAATGATAACGTTTTTAGAACGGCTGACTTGCGAGTCAGCGAATTGCGCCAGAGTTTCCATATAAGCCAGAAGCCAGAGGCGACCACAAAAGGTACGAAGGTTGCCCGCGTAATAATACTTAGTCCTGCGCAGAAACCCGCCGTCAAGCAAAGCCGATTTTTGGCGCCTGGTTCCGCCGTTTTGATTAACAGGATGACCAACAAGACGGAAAAAAGGCATTCCCAGGCTGTAGAAAGTACTTCGGCTTCAAAAGATATACAGGGTCCGTAGAAGGCGAATATAACGGCTGCAATAATGCCCGTTTGTCGGCCGAATAGTTTTTTGCCGAGGGCGTAAATAAGAACGGCGGTGACTGAACCCAGTACGAAATTAAACAATTTAGCAGCGACTACAGAGGGGCCTGTGAGGGAATAAAGCCGTGACAGGATAAACGGGTAAAAGAAACTTTGCCAGAAAAATTGTCCGCTGAATACGTCTTCTGTTGCCAGTTTGTGGGCGGCTTCGTGGTAAATCATAGAGTCGATAATCGGCGTGAGGAACGTGGGGTTGTCGCCGGCCTGGTAGAAATATATCAGCCGAACCAACAAGGCAAAGACAAATATAACGGCAGCAATTAAAAAATCCCTGCTCAATCTTGTTCGCTTCGAGTTTGTAGTCATATTATGCCGGCTTATGAAGCTCATCGAAGATAATGATAACCAGCATCAGATGTGATTGCAAGGCGGGTGGGGTATAAGCAATTGTTAAATTAGAGGGTTGGGGTATAATAATCTTAAATAATTATGGATTCCTGCTTACGTAGGAATGACAGGTTCCGGTATATAAGTGAACGGGAAAAAGATGGAATTTGGACCACAACAAATCGGTAAGTGGCTTATAACGTTCGGAATAGCAGTAGCCGTAGTGGGTGGTCTGATGCTTGTTCTGGGAAAGATGGGGCTGTTCAGGCCGCCGGGGGATTTGCAGTTCGGCGGCAAAAACTGGCGGATTTATTTTCCGATAGCAAGCTGCGTAATAATCTCAATTGTGCTGATGTTGATTCTGTGGCTTATCAATTATTTCCGCCGGTGATATTACTTATCAAAGTTAATCGGCCTTTTTATAGAATTGGGCCTCCTTGTCGGAAAGTTTTTTCTGTTGCATCATCGTGCGAATGCGCTGCGAATCGACATCCCTCGGCTGGCCTGCGCCGGATACTGAAGCGACAGGCTGGCTAAGACCGGAGGGAATGACCTGCCAAAACCTGTTTACCGAAACCACTGATACAAAAATTCCCACTAGGACAGCAACCACTACGAGGTAGCGAGATAAGTAAGATGCAGCACCAGGGACATAAGACTTAAGACGTGCGTCTTCGGTTTTTGGTTTTTGGTCTTTAGCCGGATAGCGGCACCTGTCACAATATAAACAATCCGTATGGTCTTTTGTGGTAAGGCCGAACTCGCATCTGCCAAATCTTTTTGCGGGCAGGAACCGATTCAGTACCGTTACATTATTGAGCAGAGACAAAAAAGCCCCCACAGGACACAAATACCGGCACCAGAAACGGGTATAAAAAATTGAGCCTACTAAAGCTACCGCTATTATCAAACCGACACTAACCGTATACAGTGCAGGACTTCTTGAAAAGACCTCTATAAGGGGGTCAGCCGCCAGCGTTGTTCGATTTCTGGAAATAAAGAACATCATTATCAAAACAAAAAGAACCGCGTATTTGACAAATCCTGCCTTTAGTATCGACTTAGCCGGTATACTGCCGACGGGTTTGAATCTGCGAGGAAGTACATAGCCGAGCAGCTCCTGCGCAACTCCAAATGGGCAGATGTAGCCGCAATAAATATTGCCTAAGATTATTACCAGAAGCGGAATTCCTAAAACCGACAAAAAGGTACCTGACAATCCTATAGCAGGGGCGTGCAAAGACAACACGGACGCTATTTGCTCGCTGGAATACTGGGCGTTCAAGATAATGCCGCCGACCACAAGATTAAAGCAAAGGACGGTCAGCCTGCTCCAGAATCCGCCGCGGTAGATTACGATAAAACTAAGCACGAAAGCACTTATCAGATATATGCCGGTTGTATCTGGCCCCCGCGCTTGCTGCGCAAGCAGCAGCGGGGGTGGAGCCTGGCTAAGGATTTCGCTGGCGAACCTGTAACCAGATTTTTCCATCGCCGAAAGAACTGCTTTGGAGCTTATGGTAGCGCCGGTTACCGCGTCAATATCGTGGAAAGGCTTAGGCTGGAAAAGCTGATGCGCATTGAGAAGTCCGTGCCACTGGCTGAGAAGCTCAAGATATGAAGGAGTTTCGCTGGACCATAATGTATGGAAATTGATTAACCTGCCGGTAGTGTCCACATAGATGGCCAGATTCATCTTCCCGCCAAAACCGCTGACCTCCGGCGCCAAGTCTTGTGAGCTGAAGATATAGCCGTTTAGTTTATCGTTGGCATCATAAACTTTAAAGTAATTGATTTTTTGAGCAGTCTTGTCGATAACCGCTGAAGCCTGCTCAAGGCGTGCCTGGCCGGCCAGTGCCTGAGCAGCATACTGCGGCAGTGACGGCCGCAGCCCCTCGCCGACTCTGGCAAGCAGATTTGAGCAGAGGATAACCGATAGCCCGATGCCAAAGAGGATGTAGCCGAGTCTGCGCAACTCAAAACCAGAGCGAACTTTTTCCGGCTTGTATAGTCTCAGTGCGGCAGGGGGAATATTAGCCAGAATAAGGAGAGCAAATACAAATAGTGTTACTTTCGTTCCGAGCACAGGAACAAGTGTAAGGCTTGTCAGTAGTCCTCCTGCTGAAGCGCCGATGTGGTCGGCGGTTTCGAGCTTGCTGCCGGCCTGGCCGACTTCAAAAGCGGAATCAGCAAGCTGCTTAGCAGCCAGCGGAAAATAGCTGCCGGTGCACAGGCCGCAAAGAAAAAATGCAACCGCGAAACTGCGATGCGTCCATTGCTCACTTGGCCAAAAGACAATTGCACTCAGGATTAGTATATGCACAAGTATCGCCGTAAATAACAGGATTTGCGGTTGAAGTTTTCTTTTGTCTGAGAGTAAATGGCTGATTAGAGCTGCACCGGCGGTCAAGCCCACCATAAACACAGAAGAAATAACCCCGATGTACAGGTACAGGGAGCCAAAGCAGGTTTGGTACAGATACATCAGGACAATCATAACCCCTATCCCTGCCCAGCCGGTCGAGAAAACCAGAAACGAACTATCAAAGCTGCTCGCCTCTCGGCGAAGCCGAGGGGATGCGTTGTCTTTTTGAGCTGTTTTCAGGATATAAGTAACGCGCAAAGCTATAAAAACCAAAATAGGAATAACAAACGCCAACGGGCCGGCCAGCACTAAGTATTTAACAAATTTTGTGCCCGGCGCTCCTGATTGTTTTGCTGCAAGCAATAAACTGTATAAATGTGTCAGAGGTCTGGAATCTCGATTAATGAGCAGCCTCTCAGGCAAATCCGTACCAGAATAGTTCTCCATAGCGGCGGCGGCACGATCGGGTAGATAAACAGAGAGCAAAGCATCCGGAGGGAAAATATCGGCCCCACCCTTTATGGTTGCAAAACGGTCCCGTAAAATCCCCGGCTCGCCGCTGAGTTTTCCGGAATCAGATGCGATAAACCATGTATCCTCGCCGGGCGTCAGGACAAGCTGTGAGAAAACCTTCTCGAGTGTCAGTTTTGTCGAGGCCCCGATATTGATTAGCTCGGTACCCATAATGTTTTCACCGCCTGCTATACGGATTGCCAGCACACCGTCGGGCTGCAGCGTCTCCTGAATCCGGTGATAGAATTCAAGTGTGTAATACCGGTTTAGAACCGAGCTTGTCGCATCGGGCAGATTGAGGATTACCAGGTCATAATATCGCTTCTCTTTAGCCAGCAGCGAGCGAACGTCGCCGGAGAGGCGGTCAAATCGCTTATCGTTGACTTTAAACTCCGCAGGTATAAATTTATCAACCTCCCGCACGTATTCGTTGTCACAGTGTGCCCAGGTTACACGCTCAATTTGCGGCAAATGCAGGAATTCGTAGCAGAGACCTAACCCTGAGCCGATGACCAAAACTTTTTTGGCATCAGGATTTTGACACAAGCCGATGGCGGCAATTCGGCCGGCGTTGCTTTTATCGGGCAGCGCTTCGCAAACGCTGCCTTCGCGAACCGCCACCCACTGGTCGTGGTAGATCCCATAGAGGTATTCCGCCTGGGCTGTTCGGAAAGAACCTTTCAGAGCGTCTTTAGGAAGCAGCTTTTCCCACTTTATAATTTGCAACTGTTGTGAGAGCTTTTTGTCAACACCAGCAAACAGACAAACGCAAATACATATCGGCACAAAAGCCCAGACCCATCCGGCTACGGCTCGGCGCTTCGCCGAGACGAGCTTCTTCGACTTGGCAAGCCGCACGAAAAAGAAAGAAAAAGAAACAATAAAAGCAAGTATGAAGAAAATCCTTGCCGAGCTTGCACCGGCCCCTAACAGCACAGTTGTCCCCAGCCCGCCGAGAAAGCTTCCCGCTGCTTCGATAATGTACACGCGCGAAACAGCAAGTTCCTCCTCGCTCTGAATCCATCGGCAGGCAATGGGAAACAGCATACCCGTGATGATACTGACCGGGGCGTTAACCACGATTGATAAAAGGACGATGACCTTTATGGGCAGCAGTGCGTAAGAAGCGATACCTGCAAGTTCACGCGCCTGGATAATCAATATCAATTCCAGGATAAAGGCCGGCAGGTAA